>JAFGHG010000098.1 GCA_016939345.1 Candidatus Omnitrophota bacterium | reverse complement strand
TAATATAATGAAGGCTGATAACAGAATAACCCTTGATTTCAAAGATATAGATATTATAGAGGCTCTTAAGTATCTCTCAGAGAAAGCCAAGTTCAATATTATTCCTACAAGCAGTGTCCAGGGAAGGGTTACTCTTATGGTCGATCAAGCTCCGATTGATGATGTTTTCCATATAATGCTGCGCTCGAACGGCCTGGCTTTTGATAAAAGAGGCGAGATATATAATGTTATGACCGAAGAAGAATACCTGGCTCTTTATGGTAAGAATTTTTATGATGTCCGCCAGGTAAAGACTTTCCAGCTTCAATATGCAGTGCCGTCTCGGGCCTTTGAGTTGGCCGACATGTTAAAAAGTGAGGTAGGCAAGATTTATCTGAATCTCGACTCAGCCAGCCTTCTTATAATGGATACTCCCGAGAAAATCAATGAAGTAGAAAAAGCCTTAGATTCTTTAGAGAGCAAGAATACAACGATAGAGGTTTTTGACATAAAATATGCTGAAGCAAAGGAAGTGGCTGAACAGTTGAAAAGCCATATAGATGTAAAAAAAGTGGGTTATGTAAGAGCTGACACCAGGACAAATCAGGTTATTGTTCAGACCTTGCCGGCAAGGATTCCTGAAATAGAAAAATTAATCAGAGAGCTTGATCACAAGACTAGAGAGGTGTTGGTTGAAGTCAGGATAATCCGTTTGACCGTAAACGATTCTCTAAGTAAAGGGGTGGAGTGGGAGGGCTTATTCCAGGTGGCCTCTGAGCATGGAATGTCTTATATAGGCTCTTATCCTTTCAGCGCAGTCCAGGCTGCAACTGATGCCTGGCGTTCTCGCTTAACCACGCTCGAAGGAGGCCTCGCCCCTGATAATACCGAAATAATTCCTGTAGATTATGTAGGCTCTTATCCTTTCAGCGGGACAACAGTGGGTGATATAAATTATAACTCCAGTAAGCCTATAACAGGCGCAGAAGCCATGCATGTCGGCCTTGTTGGCCATCATGATTTTGATGTTATATTTAAGTACTTAAAGACTGTCGGTGAGGTCAGGCTGGTAGCTACTCCTAAAATAACCGTAACCAACAATCAGGAAGCCCGTGTACACATAGGGGAAAGACAGGCCTATATAACAAATACTACTACTCAGACCAGCAGTGCGACTACAATTTCCGAAGACGTTACTTTTGTAGATGTAGGAATACAATTAAATTTAACTCCCACCATCAATGACGAGGGTTTTGTTACTTTTAAGATCAACCCGGAAATAAGCAATGTTTCTTCCTACCTTACTACTTCTGAAGGCAATAGGATACCTATTATCAATACCTCATCCACCCAGACCACAGTAATGGTGAAAGATGCGGCGACTATCATGATCGGCGGTCTTAAAGAAGAGAGAGATACCAAAGAAGGCGAAGAGGTTCCTTTTTTTAGCCGGATACCGCTCCTCGGCAATATATTTAAAAAATCAAATACTTCAAAATATAGAAATGAGCTGCTATTATTAATAACACCTCATATAATCGAGGGAGATGAGCTGACAACAGGTTATGCTAGAGACTTCGGCTATAAACTAGACAAAGAAGACCAGGGTTATCTGGATATCGTAGAAGAAAAGTTTCTTGAAAACCATAAATCTTACAGGGATTACTCTAAAATAAAGGAAGAGGCTGATGCCCAAGACCTTGAGCCTCCTGAAATCAAACCCATGAGAGAGGTAGAATATTGAATATGAAGAAATATGTCTTTTTGATCGCCAGTTCGTTTTTTTTGCTCGCTAATGCTTTTAGCCAAGAAACACCGGCAGATGATTACGAGAAATTAAAGAGGGACTACGAGCAGGTTGTTAAAGATAGAGATAACATCCTGGCTCAGATAAAGAATTTACTTAAATATAAGGCTGAAATAAGGAAAATGGAGGATGAGGTTAATAGGGTAAGGCAAAAAAACGAAAAAGCCGAGAAAGAAAGATTGACGTTAGAGAATCAGGTAAAAGACCTTAAAGAGCACATCGATGTCCTTCAAAAAGAAAAAGGGTCTTTAGTCGATGAGATTGAGGCACTTGAGAAACATATTGAAAATCGGGAGATTGAGTATAAAATAGTAGATGAATTTAAAAAGGACTTAACAGAGGCTAATAGCGATAACCAGCGCTTAAAAAACCAAAATCTTACTCTCCAGGAGAAGATAAAAAAGATAAATAGTGAAAAAATAGCCCAGGAGGCAGAGGCAGCTATTTATCGAAGGCAGGTTGAAAACCTGCGCCAGCAGTACAGCGAGGCACTCAAGACCAATAAAAGGCTGGAGAAAGAACTTGAAAATATTCCAAAAAGATTTGCTGAGATAGCCAGGGAGAACAAGGTCTTGATAAAAGAGACTGCCCTGATGCATTACAATCTGGGTGTATTTTATATCGAAAAAGGTCAGTACAAAAGAGCTATTGCCGAACTGGAAAAAGCTATAGAGCTTAATCCAGAGGATTCTTATGCTTATTTTAACCTCGGATATATATATGCCGAGCACTTGGTAAACAGAAAGAAGGCCATTGAACAGTTCAGGCAGTACTTGAAGCTTGCCAATAAGCAGGATAAAGAGGTAGATTGGGTAAAGAGATATATCCTTACCTGGCAGTCATGGGAAGGTAATGAACCGATTAAATAATCAAGAAACCCAAAGGAGGACAAGATGAGAAGATTTCTGGTTTTACTTTTGTCGGTAGCTTTTTTAAGTAGCCTGGCTAATATATGTCAAGGATCATCAGGAGGTGTCCCCTCGTCAACACCGCAAAAGAAAACTTACACAATAACCCCAAGGAAAGGCAAAGATGCTCAGGCCGATAAAATATCACGCGAGGAAGAAGCTGCTCAGCAGAGGAAAGAGGAAGAATTAAAAAGAAAGAGAGCCTTAACCAAGAAGAAAAAAGACGCCTTAAATGATACCAGTTGGGATGTAGAATTAACACCTTCTTCTGGCCAAGGTAAAAAGTTAAACGATATGATAATTTTTGCCGAAGGCAAGGTCTACACAGAGAACCTGATAAAAGAAAACTTCCTGCCTACTAACTATACGATCACTGTTGAGGATAGCGGTAAAGTTATTTGGGAGACTATGCAGTCAAACGGGACTGAAACTATTTTTATAAGAGGCGAGCTAGACCCTTCCTTGAAACAGATGAAAGGCATAATGAGCCAGCAGCGTTTAGAGGGGACAAAGGATTATTCTTTTTTAACTATAGTCAAGGAAAGTTATGTACCCCAGCAGATGGAAGAAGAGAAGGCTGAAGAGGAAGATTCAATTGAGCAGATGAAGGCTGAATAATCAGGAGGCTTTTATTTATACTGAATATTGGAAACTTTTCAAAAAACCTTTCGAGAACATCAGTGATCCTGATTTTTTCTATGCTTCGCCTATGCATAAGGAGGCTCTTTCGCGTATGCTCTATGCAGTAAAAGAGCATAAGCCGGGAGTTTTGCTTGTCGGTAGCTATGGAACAGGTAAGACCCTGCTCAGCAGGTCATTAGCTAAAGAATGCAGCAGTGACAAATACAAAGTAGTTTCAATAACTAATCCCCGTTTAAGCCCCTTAGAACTTTTAGCAGAAATAAACTACCAGCTTGGCGCTCCTTTTGACCCTTCCAGGTCTTTGGTAAAAATCGATCTTTTGCATTCTCTGTCCAAGCTCCTCGAGGACAATTATATCAAAGGTATTTTTACGGTCATTATCGTAGATGAAGCCCAGAGCATTGAAAACAACGGATTGATGGAAGAATTAAGGCTTCTTCTTAATATCCAGCATGACGATGCCGTGCTTTTTACCCTTTGTATTTTAGGCCAGCCGACAATTTTAGAAGTGATAGAGGCCATACCTCAGTTTAAACAAAGGCTTTTAGTCAGGTTCAGGTTAAAAGCATTGGACCTGGAGCAGACAAAAAAATATATACAGCACAGGATTGAGATCGCCGGCCTGCGCAGAGATATATTTACCGATTCTGCTTATGAGCAGATTTTTGATCTTTCAGAAGGGATACCCCGGTCTATCAACAATATCTGCGATATTGCCCTATTATCAGGCTATATCAAAAATATTGATTCCATTGATAAAGAGATTGTTATTGATGTTTTTGAGGATCTGGAGCACGATTATAAAAATTTAATTCAAAAGGATAACAGCCATAATGGACTTCTCCCCAATATTCAAAAAACCTGAAGACGATAAGCATGCATCAGATAAGAATCAGAAGAATAAGAAGGTTGATTATTCTTCGCTGGGAATTAATAAAGAAAACCCTGTTAAGGAAGAACCTGTTCCTTTGCAGGTGCCATCAGATCAAAATAATGAGGTTTTTCTTACCGATAAACTGATACAGGCCAGGGAGATTTATGAAAAAGGTGTCAGGTTTGTTTCCGATGTTGTACAAAAAAGGACTTTGCCCGATGATATAGATAAAATATTGAATCTTACAAAAGCATTTATAGATTTTATCAAAACCAGTGAACAGGAGCTTATTGAACTGACTTTTTCAAAAGGATTTAAAGATTTTGATCCGGTAGCTTTGAATCTTCTGAATGTAGCCATATATTCTCTGGAACTCGGCCTGTGTTTAGATTTAAGAGAGAATGAAATTATAGAGCTGGGCGTAGCTTCTCTTTTGCACGATGCAGGCATGCTTAAGTGTTTAGATCTTGCTTCTTTGACCCGGGTTTTAAAAGAGGCAGAGTATCAAAGAATAAAGATTCATCCTCAAGAAGGAAGAAAGATCCTTGAGGATTCAGGATATAAGCTTATGACTAATGTTCTTGAAGTTGCCGAGCAGGAACATGAACGAATGGACGGTTCAGGTTATCCTAAGGGCTTAAAAGACGAGCAAATAAATAAATTTGCAAAAATTATCGGTTTTGTTGATGTTTATGAAGCCTTAACCCATCAAAGGCCGTATCGGCAGGCTCTAGATCCTTTAGCAGCCATGAAGATGATTTTAGAGATTAAAGATAAATTTGACCGAAAAATAGTAAAGGTTTTTCTTGAAAATATAGGCCTTTGCCCGAGGGGAACCGTTGTAGAGCTTAACACAAAGGAGGTAGCCAGGGTCATTAAGCACAACCCTAGATATCCCATGGCACCTAAATTAGGAATTATTCTTGACGCACAGAAAAAAAAGTTTACCTCGCAAAAAGAGGTGGATTTAAGTCAAAAATCGACAATACATATAACAAAGTGTTTATAAGGTGGGCTGGATGATCGATAAGTTGAAGTTGATTGTTATTGTGGTGCTTTTATTTGGCTGTGCTTTTTTATTCTTTTCGTGGAAAAGCAGCATTCAAAGAGAATCAGCCGTAGAGCATAAGCTTTCTACTGCACAGCAACAGATCGAAGAGATGAAGGATTATATTGATTCAAAAGAAAAGGAAGTAGAAAAACTCAATCAGGAACTTGGTGAGCTTGTTTATTCTAAGAAGCTTAAGACAGCTTTAACATCAGCTCAGGGGTTGATAAGCGATTTGAATTCAGAGATAGCCAGCCTTAAACAGAAAAATGTTACTTTAAACAGTGGATATATTACGGCCGAAAGCAGATTGAAATTAAATTCTCAGCAGCTGGCCAGGACAATAGAAGAACTTGATGAAAGTAAAAAGAAGATTAATTTGCTGGAGAATCAGATGCAGACGAGAATAAGGGATACTCAGACTAAAGCTGCGGATCAAAGTCAATCAAGGGTCCATGAACTCGAGGCCATCAACAAGCAATTAAGTGATTTAAAATTAAAATACCAGGCCGTTGAAAAGGAGAAAATAAATTTAGAAAGCCAGCTTGATGCGGCGACCAGGAAAATAAACTCTAGCCGCCAGACATCTTCTTCAGCAGCAGACCTGGCAAAATTGCAAAGAAGCCTTGATTCCAAGAACAGCGAAATAAATAATCTGCAAAATCAAATTGAGAGATTAAAATTCTCTAAGCAGAAAGAAGAAGAGCTGGTTGCATTGAACAAGAACCTTCAGACCCAGGTTCTTGAGATATCGAGCCAGATGAAAGAGAAAGAAAAAGTAATAACTAAGTTAAAATCCGACCTTCAGAAACTCGAGAAAAATTCATCAATTGACGATGAAGGTTTGCTAGCCCTGAGAGAAAAACTCTACACTCAAAACCAGGAGATGAAGAGGATAAGCGAACTTTATTCGAATCTAAAAAATAAATTGAAAGAAATAGGCGATATTTTAACAGAACGCGAAATAGAAATAGCCGGCAAAGAAAAGGAAACCGCCCAGCTTAAAGGTGAAATTGCTTATCTTCGCTCCCGGCTTAATTATTGGGAGGAGATGTCAATAAAAAACAAAAGCCATCAAGAGGAGCTTTTGGGAGAGCTTTCCCGGGTTCTTGATATCAATGCCTCGCTGCAGGAGCAGTTGACAGAAGTTTCTGCTTTTCTTAACACAAACGTAACAGCCAACGACAGCGTAAATACACTTCTTGATACTGTTGGTTTGGATAACCAGATCCAAAACAAGGATTTTAACGAATCCCGCAAAGTTAAGAAAATCCTCGATAAAGAAAAAGCCCAGGAGCTGCGTTCGAAAATACAGAATATTTTGGAAAAACTTAATTCTGATAAACAATAAATGTTTAAATCCAGCTTCAAGCACAATTTTTTTTTCCTTTATTTCTTTTCCCTGATCTTTTTTCTTTCCCCTCTTTATAGCCAGGATAAAGAAAAAGCACTTCACCACTTTCGTTTGGGAGAAGTCTATTATGAGCATGGTATGTATAAAGAGGCTGAGGCAGAATTTAAAAAGTCTTTAAAAATTCTAAATTATCAGGAAAAAGAATCGCCGCCAGAGATAGATAAAGAGCAACAAAGCCCCCAGATAGAATATAGAATAAGCCAGGGGGATACCTTGTCTATCAGTGTATGGGAAAACAACGACCTTGACCAGAAGGTTATTGTAAGGCCTGACGGAAAGATTTCTTTTCCTCTCATAGATGAGATTGATGCAAAAGGCATGACAATATCGCAGTTGGATAAAGAAATAACCAGCCGATTGAAAGAGTATATACGTTTTCCCGATGTATCAATATCTTTAATCGGTATAGGCGGAAGCAAAATAATGGTTCTGGGAGAGGTAGTTGAGCCAGGTGTATATACCATAAGCGGTAGAAAAACAGTTCTCGAGGCCATAGCTATGGCTCAAGGTTTTACTTCAGATGCTGTTGCTTCAAGTGTTATAGTTGTCCAGGGAGGATTGGATAATCCTCAGGCCAGTAGGCTTAATTTGACCCAGGCCTTGCATAATCCTTCCAGCCAGCAAAATATAGTTTTAGAATCTGAAAATATTGTTTTTGTCCCCAAAAAATTTATAGCTAATGTAAGGTATTTTCTCACTCAGTTTATGCAGCCTTTTTCAACCGGGGCGTCTACCTATAGCAGTTACGGCCGGACTGGAGCTCATATCTACTAGTAATTAAATCCGGTATTAATAGCTAGCCAAGAATAACCTCTATTTAATACAAATCTATGTTTAAAAAAGAAAAGCCTTTAGATTTTGGTATTGATGACTTCAAGAAAATACTTATTAAGGGACAGAACCTTACTCTAAGGGTAAAAGGCAACTCAATGTGGCCTTTTTTAAAGGATAATCAGATAATATCTGTTGCCAGGACTGATTTTGATAATATTAAAAGGGGAGATATCCTGCTTTGCTATTGTCAGGAAAGGATTTTTTGCCACCGCCTTTTTTTAAAAAAGGCCAGTAGTTTTATCACTAAAGGCGATGCCATGTTCGGCTTTGATCCTGAGTTTGATAAAGATCAACTTCTGGGAAAGGTGGTAAAAAAAGAATCCAAAGGAATAGAGTTTTCTTTGGATACTGCCGCTTCAAGGTCTTTGGGTATTTTTATCGGTTGGAGCACCTTACTTGTATCGCCGTTATTTCCGGTATGCAGGTTTTTTAGGAGGCAGTTGCTAAAACTTCTTTAAAGTAACCATGGCTCTAAATTTATCACAGTCAAAATACCTGAAACAATCGGCACAGCTTCATGCCCAGATTAAAATCTCCCAGCTTATGCAGATGTCTGAAGCCGAATTTCAGGATTTGATAAACAATATTGAAAATAACCCTTTATTTAAGCGCCTTATGTATCCTAAGGATAAAGGCAAAATAAAAGAAAAAATAATCAGTTACCGCAGATTTCCCGGGACCAGGATTGCAAAAAATTTCTCTGATTTTTCTCCCGAGCAGATTAAAGCTACAGGATCTCCTGACCTTGAAAGCCTTATTAAATCAAAAGACAAGATAATGAGGACAATAAAAAAAATCGGCAGCGAAGATTTTAAAAAGTACTTTTTATACAGCGACTTTGACATAGTCCTTGATGATTTATCAAGGAGGCTGTCTCTGTCGGAAGATGAAATAGAAAATATACAGCTTTTAATCAATGACTTAGCTCTTAAGTCCCGGTTTTACTTTCCCGGCAGTTTTGAGTCCCTGGGCATTAAATATCAAAAGATAGCAGAAATAGAGAAGGATAAAGGAAGATTCCTTATAAGTTTTTTAAGCTTAAGCCTTGCCCGCGGCCAATATTTTTTTAATCAGAAAAAACTAGATAAGCTCGCCGGCAGCGGCCAGTTAAGCAGAAGTGAGTTGAGAAAAATAAATTTTCTTATTAATAAACTTAAAGCCATAAATTTAAGAAAAACAACTCTTTTTAGGATAGTAAGTTTTATTATCTCAAAACAGAAGAAGTTTTTGAACACTTCTGAGCCAATAAGTCTGATCCCTTTTTCTCAAAAGGAAGCTGCCGCCAACCTTGGCTTATCAAGCAGTGTTTTTAACAGGGCTATCAAGTACAGGAGCCTTGATTCACCTTGGGGCACAGAGCTGCCTCTTAAATACTTTTTTCCCAGTTTAAAAAACATACGCATATACTTCCTTGATTCGATAATCAAAAAAAATATAAAGTTTAAATCAGATAAAGAACTGCAAGAATATCTTCAATCAAGACATGGGATTTATATTTCCCGAAGGACCGTTAATAAATACAAAAAAGAAATTATAAAACATCCTTCCTGCAGGAAATGACCTATAAACATACCAACAGGCCCGTCTTAGATGAATTTGTCTTATCAATAGTTCTCTTGCCAAAATTTTCTGCACCTGAATATATATCTGAATTTAGCCTTTCTGAACAGGAATGGGATAAATTTCTTATCCTGGCTTCTCAGGAGGGCTTAAGCAGTCTTGTATATTATAACTTAACCAATCATAAGCATGCTTTTAAGATCCCACCCGTAGTTTTATCTAGACTTAAACAGGAATTCTATATAAATACCGGAAGAAACGTCTGCATTCGAGATGAGCTCGATAATATTTATTCGGCCTTTGAAAATAAAAAAATAGATGCAGTTTTGGTAAGAGGGGCAGTCTTTTTCGATAAAATATACCCGGCCTTGGGAATAAGGCCTTTGGTTGATGCTGATATAGTTATATTTGAAAAAGATCTAGAAGCTGTAAGCTCAATGCTTAGAGACATTGGATACCAATCAAGCAATAATTACCCTTTTTTCTTGGAGAAAGATAATTTTTACCTTGATCTTCATTTGAATGTTCCTGGATATTGGAGGGCCCGGGTCCAGAATTCATCCATTGACATATCTGATTCTTCGATATGGCAGGAAACCATACCCCTTAAAGAAAATTATTTTCATGTCAGGGGGTTGGGGCTGTATGATTCTATTTTAGCATCGGCCCAGCATCTGCAATGGCATGATTTTAGTCGGCTCATCTGGTTTGTAGATATTGCTAATTTAATCAATTCATCTTCCCAAGATTTAGATTATGATTATCTAATAAAAAGAGCCGAGACCTTTAATCTAAAAAAAACCCTTTATTTTATGATAAAATACTTGAATCAATACCGCTTAATAGCCACAGAAGAGAGGTTTCTAAAGGATCTTGATAAGTTGCCTTTGAATAGATTCGAAAAAAAAACCAGCTTTCTTCTTTTGGCAAATAAGCGCGAAAACATAAGCGGAGAGATGCTTTTTCTTTTTTCACTGGGCGGCTTAAAAAGTAAGTTGAAATTTATTATCGACGTTATCTTTTTGGACAGGCAAAGGCTGCCTTTAGAAGAAGATAAAAAAGGATCCTGGGTTTATTTAAAAAGATTCTACAGGCTATTTTCCAGAACGTTTTTAAGGTTTATGAAAGTTTTTTGCCAATAGAGAAAATATGGAGTATTGTGTTCTAAACATAGGAGGTTTGAAGGTCCAAGTAGATGGACATGACAGAGAGTTTATTAATTTAGTTTCGAGCCAGTATATTGATTTTATCCAGCCTGGCGGTGAGAGCATAGATTTAAAACTTACCTTAAGTCATGATTCCTGGCCAGAGGATACCGAAGATATTTCTATAGAAAAAATAAACAACAGCTATATTCTTGCGGGTGAAAAGTTTGAATGTCTGCTGGATACTCAAGCCAGGAGTGCGGCAGTTAGGATAATCAAAGAGTTGACACATTTTAATACTTTCTTGAGAGTCTTTTACTCGCAGGTTCTTGTTTTTTCCGAAGGGTTTATGGTTCATGCAGCGGGTTTGATCAGAAACAACAGGGCTTATTTATTTGCCGGGCCTTCGGAGTCCGGCAAGACCACCACTGCTAAAAGAGCAAATGGTTTTGACATACTGAGCGATGAATTGGTTATCATCAGGCGGATAAATAATATTTTTTTCCTCTATTCGACTCCTTTCTCCGGAGAGTATACTCAAAGGATAAAAAATTTAAAAGCTCCTTTAAGCAATATTTTTTTTCTTAATAAAAGGTTAAAAACAGGGTTGGTTTCAAAGAGCAGTTTAAGTTCTTTTATTGACCTGCTTGAGAATATTTTCTTTTTTGACCAGGAGAAAGATTCAAGCCAGTTTATCCTGGGACTATCCAGCAGGCTTACAGCTGTTATTGAATCTTTTGATATCAATATTTTAAGTTATAGTGATTTAGGGAGGTTTGTAGATGGATTATCTAAAGGAGCCGAAGCTAATACGTAATTCCAAGGTTGCCTGGCAGGAAATCGATGATGCCATCGTAGTGGTTACCCCCTGGAATAAGCAAATACATATTATATCTGAAACTGCTTCAATGCTCTGGAGAGCGCTTGCTTTGCCTAAAAGTGAGAAAGACCTGGTTACTTTAATTGTCCAGGAATATGAGATAGATGAAGTCAGGGCAGAGCAAGACATAAGGACATTCATAAAAGAGTCAATCGAGAAAGGAATAGTCGATATTAAAGAATAATTCGGGTTTCTCATGAAAGACATTTTCAGCCGGACAAATAAGATAATAAAAGAGAAGAATGTTCCTATTAATGTTGTGGTTGAGTTGACAAGGCGCTGCAATCTTGATTGTCTTCATTGTTATAATTTTAAAGATGATTCGGAGCTTGATTTTTATCAGATGAAGCATATTTTTAACGAGCTTCGTGCAGCCGGCTGCCTTTTTTTGACTTTTACCGGCGGAGAGGTTTTTATAAAAGAAGATTTTTTAGATATTCTGGGTTTAGCCCGTCATCTCGGTTTTGATGTAGAAATAATAACAAACGCAACCCTTATCAATGAAAAAACAGCTGATGAACTAAAAAGTCTCTGCTTAAGCAATATCGGTATAAGTATTTACGCTACCTCAAGCAGCATCCATGATAAGATTACAGGGGTAAAAGGCTCATTTTACAGGACTATGCATTCCATAGAGATGTTAAGGTCAAAAGGTTTGAATCTACATCTAAAATGCACCCTTATGAAGTATAACTTTGCAGAGTACAAAAAAATAGTCCAACTGGCTGAAAGCCTAAATGTTAATTACATAATAGACCCGATTATTTCGCCTAAAGACGACGGATCAAAAGATGTTTTAAGCTGCCGCTTAAACGATTCCCAGCTTAAAGATTTTTATTTTGATCTTTTCGGCCAGATTGAATATTCCAGCGATAATAAATCAGGCGCTGTTTGTGACGCCGGATGTACTTTTGCAGCCGTTTCAGCCAAGGGAGATATTTATCCCTGCATACAGGTGCCGGTTTCAGCCGGAAATATTTTTGAGAAAAATTTTAAAAATATCTGGACTGAATCAGAAGTTCTTAATAAGATAAGGATAGAGGCTAAATACGGACCTTCTGTCTGTAAGGATTGTTATTTACGGGATTCATGCAGCCGTTGTCCGGGTTTAGCCTTGCTTGAAGATGGTGATATGTTCGGCTGTTCCAGGACAGCCTGTTCTATAGCAAAATTTCAAAAATGTTTTAAGGAAGAAAAACTTAAAAATCATGAGGAGAAGATTGGCGAATAAACTTGGCCTCAGGCTGTTGATCCAGATGGTTATTGTTATAGCGGTCATCTTTTCTGTTTTTTATTTTATAATCTCTACCCAGAGCAAAGACTTACAAAAACAAGTCTTTGACAAAGCAAAAGTTGTATCTTTAATACTGGGTACTCACCTTGAAAGAATAGTCGATGACAATCTTTTCTCCTACCGCCAGCTGCAGGAATCAATTTCTTTGATGGTTGACAATAAGGAAAGCCTGCAGGATTTAAGAATTATTGCTCCCGAAGGGATTATTTTAGCAGCCGGCTCAAGTAACGACAACTGGCAGAATCTTGAAGACAACTACCAGCAAATTTTTAAAGAAGTAAAAGATACAAAAAAGTCCAGATCGATAATACAGAGCCTTCCTGACAAAGAGCTTATAATCCATTTTATGCCCTTGATTTCTGCTGAGAATGATGAGTTGATTGGAATAATGCAGGCTACTGTTGAATTTCTTCCTGAAGCTTCATCTATAACTGCTTTAAGAACCAATAAAACCGGTTATTTTAGAAAAGAGTCTTTAAACATAGCAAAGAAGCTGGCAGATAACCTTCAGTTTCTTTTAAATAACATGCAGAAAAACTTTAATTATCTTGATGGTATTGCCAGAGACATAGCATCAGACCCTGAGATCGAGGATATCAGGCTGTTTTCTGCAGATTTAAAGATGCTTGTTTCCGGTTCAGGCGAAAGAGGTACATTATTTATTTCTTCAGGCGAAAGCAGTAGGTATTCCCAGGTTATGAATGAAAAAGATACTAAGACTTTTCCGGTAAAAGGCCACAGGGACCAGCTTGAGATAATCAGCCCCATATATTTATCAAAGCAGTCTAGAGATGATGTCTTGGGAGCAGTGAGCATAGTTTTTTCTCTAAAGCAGATTCAGAATCTGATTGAGGCCAGAAGGAACAATATTTTATTTATGAGCCTTGTTGTTATAGGAGCCTTCTTCTTGCTCATAGGTTATTTTTTCAGAAAACACATTCTTATTCCTTTATCTGAGCTGGTGAGCTTAACTGAATCAATATCTAAGGGGGATCTTACAAAACGTTCAAAAATCAATTACAATGATGAAATAGGAGAGCTGGCAGCTTCTTTTAACGCTATGATTGAGGAACTGGCTAAATCAAAAAGCCAGATAGAAGAGTGGAACCTGCATTTACAGGAGAAAGCCCAGAAAGTTACAGATGAGCTGAAGCAAAAACAGGCTCAGTTATTAGAGTCAGAAAAACTTGCTTCGCTGGGTGTTCTTTCCAGCGGTATCGCCCATGAAATAAATAATCCTCTAGGTATTATTTTAGGACACGCTCAGATGCTTTTGAAGCAATTACAGTCAGAGCACGCCTTTAGCAATCCAGAGGAAGCACAAAAACTTATCGAGACCATTGAAGAAAATACTAAAAGATGTTCCCAAATAGTCAAAAGTCTTCTTCTTTTTGCCCGAAGCCGAGACCTGGTTCTAAACAAGACCGATGTTAAATCTTGTTTAGATAATGCATTAAAATTCACCGAAAGCCGTCTAAATAAAAAGAATATCAAGGTATTAAAAAATATAAATCAGAATCTTCCTGTTATCAGCGCTGATCCTATACAGCTTGAACAGGTTTTTATTAATATTTTACATAATTGCGAACAAAGCCTGAATGAAAACGGGACAATAACTATTACAGCCGAATTAAAGATTGAAAAAGAAGAGCAGAAATTAAACATGACTTTTGAGGATAACGGAAAAGGCATGCCGGAGAAAGTCTTGGCAAAAGTCTTTGATCCTTTTTTTTCAACCCGTGAACCTGGCGAGGGAACAGGTTTAGGCCTTTCTATAAGTTATGGTATAATAAAAGCCCATCAAGGAGATATAGATATAAAAAGTAAACTAGGCGAAGGAACAACTGTAACAATATCTTTACCAATTTAGATTCGTATCTAGCCCGCCAGCCGAGTTATATCCGGGGCGGGCTGGTATCTAGTGAAGCGTATTTCGTGGAAAAAATAATTTAATCGAAACAATCTTCGCGCTTCACGAACAACGAAATATGGCTAACGAACTTATATTAATTGTTGATGACGAAGCAGGTATGAGGCAGTATTTAAAAAAACTGCTTGAAGATAATAATTATCAAACCCAGGAAGCTGCCGATGGCCAGAAGGCCATTGATTTAATTTCAGCCAAAGCCCCGGACCTTGTTCTGGCAGACCTGAAGATGCCTAAAGTCGACGGGTTGAAGCTGCTTTCTTTGATAAAGAAAGGATATCCTGATTTGGCAGTAATCATCATGACTGCTTATGGCAGCATGGAGAGTGCTATTTCAGCCATGAAGCTTGGCGCATATGATTATATCAATAAGCCTTTTGACATGGATGAGATACTAATATCTATTGATAAGGCTTTAGAGAAAAAAAGGCTTGAGGCTGAGAATATTGCTTTGCATAAACAATTGGAGCAGACTTATACTTTTGAAGATATCATTTCCCAGAATCAGCAGATGAAAAAGATATTCGAACTTGTCAAGAAAATAGCTGATACAAAAAGCACGATTCTTATTCAAGGCGAGACTGGGACCGGCAAAGAATTGATTGCCCGTGCAATACATAACCTCAGCAGCCGCTGCAAGAAGCCTTTCATACCTGTTGATTGCGGCGCCTTGACCGAGACTCTTCTGGAAAGTGAGCTTTTCGGCCACATAAAAGGAGCTTTTACCGGCGCAACATCTGATAAGCAGGGTCTTTTTGAGATTGCCGAGGGAGGAAGCGTCTTTCTTGATGAAATAGGAAAAGTATCTTTGAATATACAGGCAAAACTCTTACGGGTTTTACAGGATAATCAGATAAAAAGAGTCGGCGAGGCTTCTTCGAGGAAAGTCGACATCAGGCTTATTTCGGCAAGCAATGAGGATCTGCAGGATTTAGTGCAGAAAGGAAGTTTTCGGGAAGATTTATTTTACCGGCTTAACGTAGTCCTTTTAAGCCTTCCGCCTTTAAGGGAGCGTAAAGAGGACATACCTTTGCTTGTAAGTCATTTTATTGAAAAATATAGGGCTCTTGAGAAGAAAAGCTTAACAGGTATATCCCAGGATGCTTTAAATATTTTAATGAAATACAATTGGCCGGGTAATGTCCGGGAATTAGAGAATTTGATCCATAGGGCAGTGGTCATGGAGGCAGATGCCATTATTATGCCTAAGGATTTACCTTCATCTTTGAAGCTATCTGACAGCGCAGAGGAAAGGCATGCTCAAAAACGCAGCTTTAACTTTAAAAAAGCCCGCAAACAGGCAATTGAAGCTTTTGAGAAGCGTTTCTTGATTGAGGCCTTGAAACTTCATGATGGAAACATAAGCCGTACAGCTAAAGAAATAGGTCTGGACCGCCGCAATTTCCAGCGTAAGTGCAAAGAGTTTAAGATCAAACCGCAGGATTACCGCGATTAACCACCTTTCCAAACCGAACAACCCAAGTCAGACTTAAAATGTTCTATTTGGAATAATAATTGGTATAATATAGTTATGGATATTTTAGAACGCATAAGCAAAAATAAAATAAAAGGTTATTTGACCATCAATGAGCGGGTTATCTTTGAAGGGGCTAGTTACCATATTACCCAACGCGCTCCAGGAAGAGAATTGCTTTTTCTTGAAGACGGGGATTATCTGCGCTTTCTTAAAATATTAAAGGAAACGGTTGAAAAATTTGAAATTGATTTATTCTGTTTTTCTTTACTTCCAAATCATCTGCATTTATTTGCAAAAATCAATAAAAAGAACCTTTCAGAATTCACGAAAAATCTTTTTGAAAGATATGCGAAGTATTTTAATCTTAAATATCAGCGCAAAGGTCATGTTTTTTGCGGGCGTTATCGGGCAAGTTTTTGTAATGATGAAAAATATTTTTTAGCAATATCGCTGTATATCCATTTGAATCCTTTTAAAGCTGGTTTGTGTAAAAATCTTAAAGATTACCGCTGGAGCTCTTTCAATTTATATGCCTACGAATCGAAAAATACCTTTGTTAATTTCGAAGAAGTTTTATGTCTTTTAGACCCGCACATTAATAAAGCCCGAGGAGAATATCTTAGGT
>JAFGHG010000004.1 GCA_016939345.1 Candidatus Omnitrophota bacterium | reverse complement strand
TTTTCTTCAGGAAGCCAGCTACAAGCTTTCTTTTTTGCTTAATTTGTTCAGTGTAATAACTACTCTGCTTACCTATTACTTTATCGATAAGCTTTTTGGATATAAAATGACAAGCTATCTAAATGAATTCGGAGTAAACTACTTCCCTTATGTTCTTCTCAGCCAGGCTCTTTTTAGCTACATAGGCATAGGCATAGGCTCCTTTTCTTCAAGAATAAGATTGGAACAGGTCCAAGGCACACTGGAATCGCTTCTTGCAACACCTACCGAACCTTATATCATATTAATCGGCATGGGTCTTTGGAACATGATTATCGCAAGCATCAACTGCCTGATTTATCTTGCTGCTGGTGTTTTTATATTCAAGATTGACTTCTCAAACTTTAATTTTCTTTCGACTTCTCTGATTCTTTTATTAACAATAACTTCCTTCAGCGGTTTAGGAATACTTTCGGCAAGTTTTATAATAATCTTCAAGCGAGGCAATCCGGTGGGCTGGATGATGAATATTCTGGAAGGCACATTGGGAGGCGTATATTTCCCGGTGACGGTTATGCCCTCAGCTCTATTGATAGCGGCAAAGTTTCTTCCTATCACCTATGCTGTCAGGGCTGTTGAGCTTGCAGTTTATAGAGGTTATTCTCCGGTTCAATTAAAGACTGAGCTGGGTTTTCTTCTTCTTTTCTCTCTGCTTCTGCTGCCTTTAGGGCTTAAAAGTTTCAAATGGGCCCTGGAAAAAGCTAAACGCTCAGGCACCCTCTCTCAATACTAGTTTTGGCGCCAGTATACTATTTTTGGCTTATCATGCGAGCGGTCAACAATGGCCAGGATTTCTCGGGATATTTGTTTATCATCATGATAAGCTGTGACAAATATCTTGAAATTATTTGACTGGACAGTAGCAAATCTTAATATCTGGACAATGACTTTCTCGGGTATAACTATTATGCCTTTAAGCTCATCTATGCTTTTAAAAGGCTTACTTTTTCTTAGATCAACTAGTATTCGGGCATAGTCTTCATTCATTCCGGGTATAGAAGCTAAAACTTCCGGGGGTGCGGTATTGATATTTATCTTTCCTTCTGAATGAACAGTTAAAAAATCCTTCAGGCCAAGATCAAGGACCCCGTTTTGATTATCTTCCGGCAGCCTGAGTGAACCATCGTCTTCCACGGGATCGAGCTCTTTATTTTCATTAGTATCTTCGCCAAAAAAAGTTTTTTGTTCTAATCCTTTTATATTTAAAAGTTCATATACTGAATAGAATTCCTTAAGACCTTCTCTAGATTGGCGGTAATCAATTATATTTTGGGCAAGTTCCTCGGCATTCCTGGGCTGAAATATTTTTAAAAAATTAGTCAAAATATCTTTATCAGCTTTATTTATATTCAATTTACTTTCTTCATCGATGACTGACACCTTATATTTACCGGCAGCATTAAAACCAGTATCCCTGGCCTGCAGAATGCGCGGCATGCCGTTAAGCATAAATTCATCTTTCCACTGCTGATCCAAACAATAATAATCGTTTTTTTCTTTGTCTTGGGCTAAAATATCTTCGAGAGAAACCAGGACTCCTTGAGCCAGGCAAAAAGATGAGAAGCGGTCAAGATAGCGGCTGGTTAATTTTAAAGAACCCTGCATATGATAGCCAAGGCTTAAAGCAAGCACAGAAAGAAAAAAAAGGACAAAAAGAGCTATTACCAAAACTGATGACCTTCTGGGGTTAAACATTATTTTATTCAGTTTTTTTCCCGCCAGCCGGCAGATCTACCACCGTAGAATAAACTATTTTTTTTTCCGGCCTTCTAGTATCCTTAAACCCAAGTTTTATACTGACCGCAAGGGGCAGTTCTTGATTGGAACTCCAGGAATCAACCCAGCTCTTTCCGTCAAAAAAAGCAAAACTCAAATCATCTATATCATTGGAAAGCTCTCTGGGTTTTGATTCTTTCTGGTAAACAAAAGTAAAACCTTTTTTCTTGCCGGCTTTAAGAAAAAACCCTACTTTATTCATGTGTTGAGCCTGCCGGTCTGATAGGTCCTTGCTTAAAGACTCCAGAGCATTAAACCGAAGAGCCGATTTTCCGGCTGTGAAGAAAAGTTTGGAATCTGGGTCAGGCAAAATGTAAGCTGAACGAAGATTGCTGCTTATTGTTTCTAATATTTCCTGAGCCTGAGCATTGACATCCCGGCTAAGCTGAGTGTATAATCCTGAACCTAAATTAAAACTGTTATATAAAGTAAGGAGGATTATACTGGAAATTGCAACCGCCAAAATAACTTCAAGCAAAGTAAATGAAGGGTTTATTTTGTTTTTGAAATTGTTTAATAATTTTTTTTTCATGGCCTGTTGAAATTTAATATTTTATTAATTAAGGCCATATTTGGGGATCGCTGAATTTACTTTATATTCTTTTTTTTGGCTTTCCTCCTGCCAGAAAATGCTTAAGTCAACCCCTGAAGAGTCATTAAAAGAGCCTTTTTTGATAGCTAATTTATAGGAAAACTTTTCAAATGGTTCATTAAAACCCCCCTCTTTAGCAATTGTGGCCGGGTCTAGAATCCGCAATTCACTTAATTTTTGTTTACAAAGGTACATGGCATTTGTGTAGTTTATGGAACTGGCTTGGGCTTTGACTATCATGGTATAAGCCCTTAAGACAGTAATTAGGCAGACACTTACTATTGATAAAGCAAGCATCACCTCTAGCAAAGTAAAACTCTTCCTCATAATCTATTATATTATTTCTCTCTACTCTTTACTCTTCGTTAGCTTATTTGCAGGTTCATTTGAAAAATCGGCAGCAGAATAGCCATTACCAGAAAGCCCACGGCCAAGCCAGTGACAGTATAATCAGCGGTTCAAGCAGACTCAATAGGCGCTTTGACTCCTGACGCACTTCCAGTTCATATA
>JAFGHG010000097.1 GCA_016939345.1 Candidatus Omnitrophota bacterium | reverse complement strand
TTCCGAGAGAGAGACCATAAAGAGATGATCGAGAAGATTTATGCTGAAATCCGTGAAGCAGGTTTTTCAGATGTCTCGGCGTACACTGATGGGCGCAGCCTTATCACTGAATTTGAAAATACAAGATATCTCTCTAATCAGAAAGCTATTGGCAGGGTGCTTCGTATTCTATTGTATCACTCTCCATCTGATACTGAGGAACTAACCGCAGTTCTCAGGCGAAGGGATATGCCTATACTGAAAGTCTCGGTTAAGCCTGACCACCTGGAAAAGTTCCTGCTTGGTAAAATCCCTGAAGATATCTTTTATGCAAAATTGATAGGTGTAAAAGTCACAAAACAGGCAATTAATTCTCAAGAAAAAAATTATATCCAAACCAAAACAAAAAGAAAATTACGATTTGATTTTAGTATCAAACCGGATTTGGAAGTTTACTGGAATGATCCCTCAGGCTTCTTAAAGTACCGCACAGGCATAAAGCCAAATATCACTGCCAATATATGGAAAGGAGCATTGGCCTATGCCCGGTATGATATCCCATTTTACAGCAATATATATTCTCCTTCTACCGGAGCTATTCCTTCTGATGTCGTTAGAAGCGATATATCCAAATATATGGATAAAAGTTACTCCTTTGACAGGTTAATGATAAATCAGGCCTTTCGTATATCTGAAAAGAGTTTCGGCCGTTTAAGCCTTGGGTATTTTGAAAAGATGTATGCCGGTATTGGAGGAGAAACTCTCTATTTCCCTGGCGAAGGACAGATGGCTTTTGGTATTGAAGGTGATTTGGTAAGAAAAAGAGAACCTCAAAAACAATTTGAGTTGATGGATTTTAATAGATATAGCGTGCTTAGCAATTTCTACTATTTTTATCCTGGTCTTGATATGACCTTACATGCACAGTATGGGCGTTTCCTTGCCGGTGATATTGGCTGGATGTTAGATATAAACAGGCAATATGCTACAGGTGTAATCCTTGGTGTTTTTTGGAGTTTTACGGATACTGAAGATGTGCCATTAAGTTTTAATAAAGATTATAATAATAAAGGAGTTTATTTAAAAATGCCACTCAGAATGTTTCTGCCCAGGGATTCAAATCGGATGTTTAACTATGGGGTTTCTCCCTGGACAAGGGATGTTGGAATAACAGTCCCTCACTGGCAAGACCTGTTTGGCTTAGGGAAAGATCTCATGCCGGCCAAATTTAAGACCAAGCTGGATGAAATAAAAGAATAAAAAAAAGTGAAAAGGTTGAAAAAATGCTTGACTAAATTATTTATTTATTATTTAATTCTTATATATTTAAGGAGGGATAAACTAATATCCAGGGGGGTTTGAAGATGAAAAAAAGAAGTTTTTCATGGAAAGTTGTCATCGGAGTTTTGTGTTTATCGTTGATCCTCATACCTGTCACTTCATCTACATCCTTCGCACAGGGCTCATCAGCCGCTGGCGCTGCTGGCGCTGGGGGGGCTGCCGGTATGAGTACAGCGGCTATTGTCGGAATAGTAGCCGCGGCAGTAGCTGCCGGGGCTTTGATAGCATCAGCAATATCTGATGATGATGTTACTACTACTGCAGCTCATCACCATCATTAATAAACATTTAAGACCTATTTATAGCGAATATCGGGGGTAAAGAGATAGTGTTTTCTTTACCCCCTAAATGTGCATTATTTATAAAGACCTATCAATATATCTGCATAATTATTCATCAATATCTATCGAGTTGCACCCACCCAAGAATTTCCACCAGTTATAGTCTCTCAAAAGTAAAATTTACTGACAACTCCAAAACAGGTATAGTTATGATTCTTTTTCGTTGGGGATCCGCATGCGTGCTAAAACCCGGAGCGAGGGCTATTCTCGTAATTCCGGCAGCGTAAGAGTTTTGGTAAAACCTTAGCTTGAAAACAGTCTCGAGCAGAAAAGCCACAAGGATATTGCTCAATAAAAACCAATCTCTTACAAATAGAACAAAACGAATATTACCACTTGCTTTCATTTAATTTATCATATATTAAAACCGCATTACCAAGGTGCCTGAAGATTAGGGAAAAAGTATCATGGGATTTTGACCATAAATGAAATGTAGACCATTCTATTGTTAAAAAAGAAAGGCCTCATATGGATAAAACTCGAAAGAATACATCGGTTACGATTTTTCTGGTATTAACTTTTATTATCTTTTCTGCCATCCCTTTAACCGGCAGTTTTGCCCAGGAAGCTAACGGCATTAGCGGTTTATCGGTGGAAAAGATAAAAGAGAAGATGGGAAGTTCGGCCTCCGGGGCTCTTAGCTTAGGACCGGAAGCCCAGAAATATTATAAGTTCCTCAGTGATACACAGAAACAACAACTCATTGAAGGGCTTAGCTCCGAGGAAAAAACAAGGATCTTTGAGAGCCTCAGCGAATATGACAGGCAAAACCTCTTTAACCTCCTCGCTAATAATGAGAAAAGGAATCTCTTTAAAAGCCTGAGTGACTCCGATAAAAAGAAGATCTTTAAATCTCTTAAAGATGTGGACAAACTAAATTTATTTAGGATTTTTGATGACACTGATAAACGAATAATCCTAAGTGATCTGAGCTATCCTGAAAAAGTCAGGCTTATTGAAAGTCTCCCTGAAGGGGAAAGAGGCAAATGGCTATTGGATTCTCAGAAATCGCAATTAAAGAGTGTAGATACTTCGTCTGAAAAAGCTTTATCAGAAAAATTTCTTGGGGTTA
>JAFGHG010000096.1 GCA_016939345.1 Candidatus Omnitrophota bacterium | reverse complement strand
TTTAAAATAACTCTGTAATTTATATATTTCTTATGATTTATAATTATTTTCAAAGCCTGGATAAAAAGCATCTTAAGATTTTTTAAGATAACAAGAAAAGCAGGCCAAAACCACCAGTTCTTGAGTTCATATAAATTAAGCCTGAATAATTTATCCCATGTTTCAGGCCTGCGGCCTATTCCTCTTCCTGCTCCTCTTGAAGCAGTAAAAAAACTGACTATTCCGGGTTTTCTAAAAGTCATCCAGGTTAAATAATGCTTTTTCAAGCGAGGGTGGTTATTTAAATCCGAAACTGCCATCGGTCTTGGCCCCCATATTGACATCTGGCCTTTTAAGATATTTAGGCCTTGGGGTATTTCATCTAAACCTAAAAAACGAATTCTTCTCAATATAAATGCTTCCTTAAAGTCTAGGTGAAGAATTGTTCTAAACTTATAGACTGTAAAGTATTTTTGCCGGTATCCAATTCTACTTTGCTTAAAAATTACTGGTTGCTGAAGGCCGAGACGCTTAATGTGGTAAAAAACTATGAGGTAGGTTGATACTGCCAGCGGGACCAAAACAGGCAAGAAAAGCAAAATAAGGCTGATATCTAAACTTCTCCAGAAAATCCTATGCTCAAATGAAGCTGATGCTTTGGTTTGGTCTTGGGAACTTGAGGCTGGCGGGGCCTGGGAGCGGCGGGAGAAGAAAATAATTAAAGTTAATAGCGAGACAAAAATTATAAATTCTATTAATGTTGAATTGGATTCATCGGCGTCGGGAAAAGAGTTCAAATCTCTTTTAAAATCTTCAACAAATCTTTTAAAAGACTCCATTGTTATCGCTACATTATTAAAGTCGGCTTCCGGCTCTAAAAGAAACTGAGTGGTCTGAACCAATAGAAAGCGGTATCTCATCAAAAGATTTAATAAAGCTAATTCTTTAGAGTCTAAGGCTTTTGAAGCTTGCGAATTATAACCTTCAATCAAACATTCAAATGAAAGCTTTCCTGCATAAACCCAAGGCTTACCCGAACCCCTGCCTAAGAAAGCATTAACAAATTCTATTATTCGCGGACCCAAACACAGAGTTTCAATATCTATAAATCCTATTACTCTGTCTTTAGCTTCTGAAAGGACAACATTAGGGTGTATAAGGTCGCGATGCAAGATTTGACGAGGGAGTTCAAGATAAGAGTTTAAAAATCTCTCCTCTTCTAGAATACGCATCTGCTCAATAAGAAATTCATAATTATCATAAAAAACCTTTTCTGTTTCTGATAATTCTGCTTGATTATCCAAACGGCTTTTTAATAATTCAAAATCTAAACGATGTACTGTAACTGAACGAACGTCCGGCCCCAGGCTTGAAGGTGGCAAGCCAGCACAGAGGGAAGAATCTGCAGTTGATAATGACTCATGAAATCGGCCTATAGCTTCACCAAGTAAATAGAAATATTTATCTCCCATATCTTCTAAATCTATATCAGCCCCCTCAAAATACTCTTCTAAAGTAAAATAAAATCCCTCTACCTGCACAACATAATCTTTTATACTTCTTGTTTTCCTTACAGCAAAAGGCAAAACACTAGGCAGCTCTTTAGCTAACCCAGAAATTCTTATCAAGCGTTCTATTTTTTCTAAATCACTCCCTGAACACCTAAATACAAATGTTCCTTTATTGGTTAAAACTCTCCAAGGTCGGCTTGCACCTCTACCTCCACCAAGCGTACTTACACCCCTTACTTTTAAGACATAATTCTCTTCTACCATTAAACGCACTTCTCTATCACTAAGCACAGGCATTTGCTCCCTGACTTTAGTCATTCCCCTTGACTGATATTTAATATCTATGCCTTTTAACTTTTGGTAAATATCTGCCCTGGCTTCTTCTTTATATGAATTTCCATATACCCGTATATCACTGCCGTCCTTAACTATGTGGACCCCGGAGATTTTCGCCAAGCATACTAATCCGTTATTAGAGTAAGTAGTTGCATTATCAGATTCCCATATAAAACTATCCCCTTCTTCATGCAGATAAGAACAAACATTGGGCTTGCCCCGCTGATGCTCGCAATCAGACCTTTGGGTAAGGAGAAAGTCGGGTGTGTCAAAGTATATATATTTCCTGAGCTGATGATTATTGGCCAAAGCATTGACCATTGATTTAAAGCTTTTAAACGCGCCCTTTCTGACAACAACTAAAGCATTATTCCTCCTGTTGTAAGCTAAGGTAACTGATTCTAACCCTTTAAGGGTAATCGAAGTTCTGTTATCATCAGGAGATAATATAACATTACAGTTTCTTGAATCAGAAAAACTAACTTTTTCTGGCTTTAGACAAGAGACACTGTTACCATTCGCAAGCAAACCGCTGCTGCTGCTGTCGGAAAGGATACTGCCGTAATCCTTCCAACCCCTAAGGCCAACGGCAACAGGAGCACTGACCATGAAATCATTCTTTGCCAGTTTTGAAAAAACACCCAAAGTAGGCGAGACTCCACTTTTTATTTCTAATTTTCCTGCCAATTCGCTTACGGCCTCAATCCTATCTTGAGCATTACCATCAACAGCCAAAGCATTTATTCTAGAAAATTCCTTTGGTAGCGTTCTCTTTAATAAGTTCATTAAAGTTTTTATGCTAAAAATCCTAGCACCAACAGGCCAATACCAGCCTGGGGCCTTGAGCAACTCTTCAAATATCCTTACAGTCTCTTCTTGAGACATTCTTTTTGTATTCAAGCAAATACCCGGTATGAATTCGCAAGCCTCTACTCCATACAAAGGCCTTATATCAATTAAATTACTTCCTCCCATAAATGCGCCTATATGCACAACAGAAGGCTCTGTAGCTGCTAGACTTTCAGCTCTATCAAAACAATCCTTGTAAGACTGGATATCTGCGTCCTGGTCAGAGGGTAAAACCGAGACAATTGCCTCTTCGCCATATCGTTGACGAAAAACTAAAAGAGCACTTAAAAGACTAGGTACTAAAGTAAATTCATCAGGGGTTTGAATGATGTTGTATTGAGTAAGAGCAGTTTTGCTTAATATATCTTGAAAATCCCTACGTGCTGCAACAGAATCGGTGGTTAAAATGTAAATATCGGGTAACTGACCTGTATTACCAACCGGGACTTGAGCTTTATCAATGGCATTTTCCAGTAAAGTTTTGTTTTCAGATAAAAGGGTGAGAGGCTTTGGTACTCCACAGGGGCCCTGAATGCTAAAGGGGTAACGTCTCTGCCCCTTACCAGCAGCAAGGATTACTCTTATCACCTTCCTTTTCAGAGCTATTTCAGGAAGAAGTTCTTTAATAACATTGACAGCCTTTTGCCGCTGTTTTTTAATAGGGATCAAGCCGATAGTTTTTGAGACCCATCTATTAGTAAATATCGGATACTTCTGTCTGTATATATCAATAACTTTTGCTAATTTTAGTTTATCTGAATTTACAGATAAAAACTTCACAGCGAACACCAACCAAAGCAAAAATTCTATTATAATAATGCCAAGGCTTTGGCTGCTTGAAGATGATGCTTGATCGAATTCGTCAGACTGGTCAATAAAGCCAAAACAGCTTCTTAATGCCTCAATAACCTCATCCATATTAATGTAGCGCTGGCTACGATCATCGATAATGCAGCCTCTTGCAATTTTATAGGCCTGTAAAGTTACCTTATCTAAAAGATATTCAGAAGAGAAAAGATAGCCCCTGCAATCGCTCTTTGAACAGATAATTTGCTCCAGTCTATAGACTGTTTCACTGACATAAGCAATGGGTAAAAGGGGCGTTTCACTCTCAAAATTATTAAGATCATCCTTGGGCATAATGCGCAATGCATTATAAATGTCAAAAATCTGCAAGAGAACTAGTCCAAAACTATAAATATCCCACTGTTCATTCAACATTCTCGCTGCCTCTTCTAAACTATAATCCAATACCGACCCAAAAGGAAAATTACTTTCGGCATAACAGCTAGTATGAATCTGCCTAACCTTATCAGGAATGCCCAGGCGATTTTGCTCCCAATTATATCCAAGTGGCACTGCTCCATCTTGGTCAATAAAACATATGGCAGCGTTAGGCCGGACTATAATATGTTCTGGTTTTAATTCCTTAATCAATAACCCTTCTCTGTGGTATGCTTTGACAGCTTCAGCTGCTGAAATGGCTAAGTTCAAGCGCTCCTTCCAAATTCTAAGAGTGCACGATAGACAAAGCTCTGCTGTCTCAGCTGCTAATGCTGATTCCAGGAACATGCGATTTCTTTCAATTTCCTTTTCAAATAACAAGTGCCGCAGTTCTTCCCCGGAAATACAATCCATAACGATGCAAGGGTAAGATTTGTCTTTTTTTGCGGCCAAAGCGATTTTCTCTCCTTCTAAAGCGCATATTCCTTTTGAATAATATTTAGGCATAAAACCTGATTTCACTAATCTTTTGTAGCGCCGGGGAAGCTTTAGCAAATAATCAACCAAGGAGATAATATTTTCTTGCGAAGAACTATAGCTTTGACAATATACCTTCACAACATAATTAATACCGCTCTTTTTATGAGGCACCTTAAAAAGACGTCCATATCCACCTTCTCCACAAGCCACTGCCTTTGTTAAGTCTAAATTTTTAAGCACAACTCTGCGTTGAGCTTTTAACCAGAAAATCAACAACCCTAATAGCACGATTAAAAAAACCGCTTCTAATAGCCTGCCGTTAGACATAGACCTATCAGAATCATTCTGAACCGAATACAATGACTCTGGTTGCAGATGGACAAAATGCACGTTAATGCCCGTTGAAGTCACTTCTAAATAGGTAAGAAATCCTGTCAAGGCCATAGAGTTTACGATATGCAGCTGTTTATGAGAAATTGCGTAAAAAACTGTCTGTCCTAAAACCTTCTGAAGGTGGGCAACTGCTTGTATGCGTTTAGCCTTCTCGCCAAAAAGATGCAGATGTCCAAAAATCTGGCCGTCAACCTCAAAATTACCACAAATAGTGTTTACCCCGGCTTCGGTAACACCCTCCAAAGCTGGTTCTTCAAAAGCTAGCGCGTCAAAACGGTTTAAATCTACCGAGCGCTTCTCAGAAGCAGGGTTATCAGGCTCCTTTGCTATCCCTTGGCATACGCCGCTACGGGGGAAATTTCGTAAATCATCACAGTTTTCATTGCCCAAGGCAACGCCGCCATGGCTGACAAGATACTTTCGCTGGCCTGCCTCAAGAACCGCAAAAAGAGGTAAACTATCTATAAAAGTATTAACGGCTGTTGAATCCTTGCCTTCAAGAAACTTTCGAAATGGCTCACCTGCTTTCTTGAAAACATAGCCAAGTTCACTATTTCCGGCAAGGGCATAAAATCCATGTGGATATTTTAGTCTTAATTGGGCAACCTTGAACAACAAGGCATAACCTCTTGCAGCACTATCAGCTATATATTCCTCATAACTAAGATACACTGACTTCCCGAATTCCTCAGTGAATCCTCTATAATCTTTTTTATTCATTGCCTGAATCAAATCACCAATTAATAAAATTTTGGTTTGGCCGCTTTGAAGTTCTTTGGATGTGAGTGTGGACATAACAACATCAAGAGCCTGTTCTTCAGTATGCAAGTCTCCGATGACTATTAAGCGCTCAGCCTCTAATCTAAGAAGCTGATCACTCTTTATAAGCCTAGCTGCTCTTTCAAGAACAGTGAGGCCTATGGATAGAGCGAATGAAAAACTAAAGGACTCCTCGTTTTTAAAACTAGATACAAGACAAGCTTCACCAGATACTAATTTTGGCGGGGCTTGAGACCAGCGGTAATATACTAAATATAAAGAAAACATCAATACCGCAGCTCCTAACGCCCAAAGGGCATAGGAATCAGAAGAGGTATCTGTTGATTTATTTCCAAACCCTTTATTTTCATAAATCATTGACATCGCATATAACGATGGCAGATAAACCATTCTTCTTCTTGCTTCAATAAATCTAATAAGTTCTCCTTGGGAATCAATGTCAATACCACAGGCCTGGAGGGCTTCTCTAAGATTTCTCCTCCTATAAACCATACTTAACTGGTGGTCCATTTCAGGAAAAAAATCAAAATCAACATAACTGTTAAAATATTTACTAAGCAAGCTCCAATCT
>JAFGHG010000095.1 GCA_016939345.1 Candidatus Omnitrophota bacterium | reverse complement strand
AGCGCATGGATGATTATGTCTAGTGGCGGCCATCTTGGTTACAGGTTATATTAAAATAAATACGGCCTGGGGCTAGCCCAGCCCCTACATATTCGGCAATATATCCTTAAATAAATTCCTCTCTAAAGCGATTATCTCGCAAATACCCTTCTTTGCCAGGGATAGGAATGACTGGAAATCCTCCTGGGAAAAAGAACCCTGTTCAGCAGTACCCTGTATTTCTATAAATTCGCCCGAACCATTCATTACTACATTCATATCTACTTCAGCCTGAGAATCCTCTGAGTATGTAAGGTCTAACAGGTTTTCGCCTAAGCACCTGCCTACGCTTATGGCAGCCAAATAATCAGTTATAAAAGTATGCTGTATCTGCCCTTGTTTTTTTAATCTGTTTAGACAATCTACAAGAGCAACAAACCCGCCGGTGATTGATGCGGTTCGTGTTCCGCCGTTTGCCTGAATTACATCACAATCTATGATTATAGTTCTTTCGCCTATACTCTTTAAGTCAACTATACTGCGTAAAGACCTGCCGATAAGCCTTTGTATTTCTATGCAGCGGCCTGATACTTTATCTCTTTGGGTCCTGGTATGGGTTGAACGTGGAAGCATTCTGTATTCAGAGCTAAGCCAGCCTTCGCCGGTGTTTCTTAGGAACTGAGGCACATTTTCCTGAATGCTGGCTGTACATATAACCCTGGTATTGCCGACTTCAATCAGGCAGGAGCCCTCAGCATATTTAATAAAATTGCGTTCTATATTTATTCTTCGCAATTGGTCCGGTTTTCTCTTATCATCTCTATTCATAATATACCTCAGTTTTTTTAATAGGTCCGGGCAGTAGGCTTCGCCGGCCCCGTCAAGACTTAGGCTAAGCTGGCCAGTAAACTAACAGGCCAAGGCACTGCAGCCTAATATCAAATATCCTCGTAAATGCTATGACCTTTGCTGTCTATTGCAACGATCAAAGGAAAATCTTTTACCTTCAATCTGTATATTGCTTCTGGGCCTAAATCCTTAAAGCAGATCAATTTTTTGGATACTATTTTTGTAGACAACAAAGCTCCGCAGCCTGCAGGAGCGATGAAGTATATTGCTTTGTATTTTTTTATGAGCATTCTGACTTTTTTGCTTCTTCTCCCCTTTCCTATCATTATCCTTAGGCCTGCTTTTAACAGGGGTTCAACAAACATATCCATCCTCGAAGAAGTGGTCGGTCCGCATGAGCCGACGACTCTGCCATTAGGTGTGGCCGATGGGCCGCAATAATAAATTATGGAATCAGACAAATCAATAGGCAAGGAGCTTTGCGCTTTTATCAATTTGAGCAATCTTGAATGAGCCTGATCCCGGGCTGTGTAGAGAAAATCGTTTAAAAAAAATTGCTCGCCAGATTTGAGATTTTCAAATTTCATGAAATACTCAAGGCTTGGTTATAAAAAAATATTACTGAATCAATATCGAAAATTATATCTTCAGAGGCTTTATGATTAGTATAAATCGTTTTTAACTCTTTCAATGAAGCAATTATCAGTAAAAGTAATTCACGGTGATAAGACTTTGCGTCTTCTATCGATCTCTGCAGCAGGGAATCAACAACAAACTGATCGATTTCGCAAATCTTAAGCAGGATAACCTGGTACTTGTCAAATTCATCGGGAAAAGAAAGTGATTTTAATTTTAACGCCAAAGCCTGGCTTTCGCTCTTCATCTTGGTCAATATTTCATCGGAGCCATCAGGATCCTCTCCGGTGCTAAAACGCTCAATCAACCCGGAAGTCAAGGCAAAATGCCTTTTGAAAAGTAAATCAATTGGCTGGGTTTCTATTATGTATTGACGTGCCCCGCTGTATTCAAACCATTCAAGCCATGTTCCATACTCTGCACCGTTCTTGCTGGCTGATAATGCCTGCGATACTGGAAATATCCCAGCCATAAATAATAAAAAAACAAAACAAAACAAATATTCTTTTTTATTCATAACTTAATCCGGCTTTGAAATTTTGACTTCATCTACTTTCCATTGTTTACCCTCTTTTTTAAAGGTTATAACGAGATCTGTTTTTTGTCCGTATACTTCACTATAGCCGCTTAGGGTGGCTTCCTCATCTTCAAAATCCTCTTGATAAAAATTTGCATTTTTCGGAGCAAGAAGAAGTGCCGCTGAAAAAGCTTCATTCATACCTCCGAGTCTGTCTGCCATAAGATCAAAGCCTTTTAAAGCTGCGATACAAGTCACCTCTTTTAAGCTCTGCATATTATTGTTTTCTAAAGCCTTTATGTAGGCAGAATAGACACCCTCAAGTATCCCGCTTGTCTCTTGAGCATATTTATCTACCGAAGGCATTTCTGTTTCAGGTTTTTGAGTTATCGCCTGTTTCTTGCCGTCGATAGTATCAATATCTGCTAAACTGTATTTTAAAGGTATACCCTGAAAATCAACAATTATATATTCATCGGTCCGTTCATTAATATCAGCATCTAATGATTTACCTGTCTTTAGGATTATTGTCTCAGCACTGAGGCTGCCGATACCGGCCAGAAGAAGAATATTTAAAATTACCAGTTCAATTAACCATTCTCTCACCACTTACCTCCTTTACTATAATTTAAAGATTTTTATTGATGCATACCTTAAAGCATGGCAGCTGATGTTAACTCCTACGGGTAAACCGGCTATATGAGTCGGCTCTTTTTTTACTCTTACAGCCAAAACAGTGTGCATTCCTCCAAAACCCATTGGCCCTATCCCTAAAGAATTGATCTTCTTAAACAAACTTCTTTCGATTTTAAACAGGGTTTTGTCAGGATTAGATTTATCCAACGGCATCAGCAAGGCTTTTTTGGCAAGCAATAAACAGTCGTTTGAAGTCCCGCCTATGCCCAAGCCCACAACAAAAGGCGGGCATGCTTCCGGTCCTGCAGATTTAACTGAAGATAGTACAAATTCCTCTATCTCCTCTAATTTAGCTGTGGGATTGAACATTTTAAGCTGTGATTTATTCTCACTGCCAAAACCCTTAAGTAAAAAAGTCAATTTAACTCCCTTAAGAGCTGGATTGAACTCAAAGTGCATGGATAAACCTTTATACGAAGGAGCACCTCTCGTAATGGGATCTAGAGTCGATGCTCTGAGGAAATTATTTTCATATGATGTAACCAGGTATTTTTCAATTCTCTTTGCATCATCAGCAGAAATTTTTATATCTTTACCTAATTCGATAAAAATTACCGGAAAACCTGTGTCCTGGCAAATAGGTATATTTTCTTTTTCAGCAATCCGGGCATTATCTATTATCCAGCCCAAGGCTTTTTTCGCCCTTGATACAGGTTCAGATCTGTAAGCTTTTATCAGAAGATTCATAAGATCAGGCCTTAAGGAAAAACTTGCTCTTTTTACAAGCTTATCTATCTGGTGCTGTAACGAATCAGTTTTCATAATGTTTTAAAGTTAATTATTTTACACCAATGACTTTGTGAAGCTGCGATATTATTTTGACTCTTACAGAATATTCCTGGCAGATTTTATAAAAATAATTTAGCTTTGCAGCAAGTTCGTGCTCAAAAGGATTTTCAGGCTGAAGAACAAGGGTGGCATGCGATCCGGATTCTTTAATTATAGATAAAGCTATCCTTATGTCATTGACAAGAGTGGAATGGCCGATGACAGCTTTTATAAAAAAATCTTTAGAAGCAGCTATTTTGATAAATTCACGGTGCTCGTGCCAAAAAGCTTTTATGCCGGTCGAAGATGAAAGCTTAAAGTCCATAGAAATGATATCTAAATGGCCAACAATTCTCTTAAGATTATCAAAAAGGATACCGTTGGTCTCAAGATAGATCTTTTTGGCTCCTTTTCTGTATGACTCCAAGAACTCTTTCAAAAAAAACACCTGTTCTAAAGGCTCTCCGCCGGTTAAAGAAATAGAGTGAAAATTTGTAAATGAATTTAAAGCCTGGGTCAGGTCTTTTACTGAATATTCTCTGTAACCAGACAGCTTTGTATCACAAAACTTACAGGACAAAGAACAGCCGTAAAAACGGACGAATACCTGTTCTAGCCCCTGGTAAAGGCCTTCGCCTTGTATGCTTTTAAAGATCTCGGATATTTTAGCCTTCATTGTTCGACTTTCTCAAGGCCCATCTCTTCAGGGGAAACTTCATGAGCGCTGAGAGCCTGCTGAGGAAGAGAATTATCTATTGCTTTATTAAAATTAAAATAAGTTATCTCTCTGGATATTGATATCGCTTCATTGGGTCCGGTCATCTGCTGGTAATTTGTCTGGATTTTCTTTAATAAAAAATCGTCTTTTGAAATCCAAAGCTTTGAAACCGGGTTTTGTGTATATATATCTAGATAATTATTAAGCATCCGGTCGTCCTGCCTCAGCCATAAGGCTATCTGGGAAGGGACAAATTTGTCTAGTGACTTCTGAATGTAAAGTTTTGACATCTCGCTGTTAAATACACTGCTTTGGACGCAATAACACTCCTTGCCGTCTATCAAATCGTTTCCGGCAAATGTAATGACAAAACCTGTACCGTTGGTATTCTGGGGAAATGAACAAAAAAGCTTTTCTTTATCGAAAATGTCAGAGCCTATATCAAGAATATGGGTAAATTTTAGCCAGGAATCTGTATCTGCCTCATAGATATAAGTGACTCCGGCAAGACAATAAGTCATTGCTGTAATTTTATCGTCATTGATATCTTTACTGTAAAAAAACCTGTTTACAAAGTCTACCCCGCCTTCTTCGTTTGTTATATTTACCGAGCCGGTTATGGTTTTTCCTTTAAATTCTGCGGATTGCAGGTCTTCAGTTGCTTTCTTGCATGAGGCAACAATCTCTTCGGCAGAATAAGGATATGCATATGAAAAAATCATAAAGGTAAAAATAAAAATAGTTGTAATTTTCATAAAAAACTTCATCTCTTTAAAAAGCAGGATCTTTCAATCCCAGATTGTTAAAAGCCTTGGCTCTATAGCGGCAGCTGTCACAATTACCGCACGGCCCGGGACTAGGACAATAACATGACCATGTTGATTTAAGCGGTACACCCAATTTTAAAGCCATTTTGAGAATATCAGTCTTGTTCATATTAATCAAGGGTGCTAAAAGTTTTATTTTATTATTAGAAATACCCATCCTGCAAGAATTTTGAAAACTTCTTAGAAAATTATTCCGGCAATCAGGATATCCAGAATAATCCTGCATATGGGCTCCTATAATTACATTATCTATTCTTCGGCTTTGAGCATAAGAAAATGCATAGCTTAGAAATATGATGTTTCTCCCGCTGACATAAGTATTAGGAATGCTTTTTTGATATAATTTTCTTTTTTTAGGAACCTTTAGGCTTTTTCGGGTAAGGCTTGATCTGGCCCAAGGCAAATCGATCTTGATGATAAGATATTTAATACTGTTTAATTTTGCAAGCCTTTCTGCAAATAGAATTTCCTTCTTATGGCGCTGGCCGTAATCAAAAATCAATGCCTCCGAAGTGTATCCCTTGTCTTTTGCGTAATAAAGGGAGGTTGCTGAATCTATTCCGCCGGACAATAAAACTACTGCTTTCTTCATCAAAAAAAAGGCTACTGGCTATAAGTTGCGCAAGATGTATCGGTTTCCCAAACCCTGACCCGGGACAGGGAATAATCTGAGACAGCGGCCAGACTTTGGACTTGTTCAAAAATATATCTGGCTATGTTTTCTGAACTTGGATTATTCTGCTTAAAGAAATCAATATCATTAATTAACTTATGGTCTAAGGAATCAAGTACCTTATTAACAGACTTTTTTAAGTCAGAAAAGTCTATGACCATGCCTTGAGAATCAAGTTTATCGCTGACAGCGGCAACCTCAACCTTCCAATTATGCCCATGCAGGGACTCGCATTTTCCCTTATATTCTCTTAAAAAATGGGCTGCGCTGAAATTTGTGATGATTTTAACTTCAAACATTGACTATTTTTGGCAAGGGAAGTTTTTTTTGAAAAAATAATTTAGCAAGCCTGCTGAACCCGCTGGCATCATCTGTTACATAAAAATCTATTTTCCCTTTTGTTTTTCTTTTAGAAAACATTTTTCTTTCAGCCAAAATATGACCAGTGAACCGGGCGACTTCCTTAGCCGAATCTATGACTACCGCCGGTTTTAAATAGCGTGAAATCTCATTTTTAAGAAGGGGATAATGGGTGCAGCCTAGTATTACAGAATCAAGGTTTTGTTTTTTTAATTTGGAGAGGTAAAAATCTATTATCTGCCTGGCTATAGGGCCTTTGACAATGCCTTCTTCCGCCAATGGGACAAATAATGGGCAGCTGCATCCGATAACTTTTGCATCAGGAGATCTAGAGCTGATGCACCGTTCATAGCTTCTGCTTTTTATTGTAGAAGCTGTGCCGATTACCCCGATCTTTTTTCTTTTAGAAAGCCTAAGAGCGCCTTTGACACCGGCCTCTATGACTCCTATTATTGGGACATTAAAAATATTCTGGATATAATCCAATGCTAAGGATGATGCGGTGTTACAAGCCACCACCACTAACTTGACTTTTTTTTGCAGTAAAAAAAGGATATTTTGAGTGCTGAATTTTATTATGGTCTCCTTTGATTTGTTGCCGTAAGGCACCCTGGCTGTATCGCCGAAATAAATTAGGTTTTCCCGGGGAAGCTGTCTGTTTATTTCTCTAAGCACCGTCAAACCTCCGATACCGGAATCAAATACTCCTATGGGTTGATTATCCATATATTTATGATTTTCATTCGCTGCGGGCCAATTCCGCATAACGCTTTTCCAATGACAAGATAGACAAAGAAATAGCCTCAACTATCTGGTTTTGATAAGATTTTTTCCGCAATGTCTTTTCTTCGGTTGAATTGCTTAAATAGCCCATCTCTACTAACACTGAGGGAACATAAGCATTTTTTAAAACATAAAATCCTGCTGTTCTAGGAGGTTTTATATTAAAGCCTAAACGTTTAAAGGTAAAATATAATATATTGCTGATTTCTATCGAATGACTGTAATTTTTTGTAAGCACCATATCCCAGAGAATAGTCTCAACATCTGCATGAGCGTTTTTAGTGAAATAGCTCATCGACCTGGCCAGCTTAACCGACCGTTTATAGCTATTAAGCTTATCTGAAGTCAAATAGTATATCTCAACCCCCTTAACACTCCTGGAGCGGTTTGAATTGGCATGTATGGATATAAACAAATCAGCTTTTTTTTGAATAGTGAATTCTGTTCTTTCTCTGAGGCTTAAAAACTGGTCGTTTTCCCTGGTCAAAAAGACCTCGTAACCCTGAGACTGTAATTTTTTCTTTAAGGCTTTGGCAATTATCAGATTGATTGTTTTTTCTTTTAAGCCGCGGCACGATATCGCTCCTGGGTCCTTTCCGCCGTGGCCCGGATCGATAACGATCTTTTTTATACTGAAAACAGGCTTAAAGCTGATATATTTTTTTGAGGATATCAGCTGTTCCAGGGCTTTGGGAATAAATAACTTTCCATCAATCCGCAGAGTTTTTGCTTTTAAATCGAAAAAATTACCATTATAAATTCCAATGGAAGAATTGATAAGCAGCTTTATATCCCTGTTTTGAGAAGTTAAATGAAGCATCTCATCTATGGTGTCATAATTATAGCTGAGCCCTGATTCAGAGCAAAATTTTTCAATCCCAACGTATTCTGCCCTGGTAATCTGCGGCCTTCTGGTGCTTTGGACAGAAGAACCGCATCCGGCAAGTATCATCATACAGGATAATAAAATCAGGTAATAAATCAAAAGTCTTTTGCGGTTAATCATTATCCCAGCATCCATAAGGCAATTTGAAAATAAATAAAAATACCTAAAATGT
>JAFGHG010000094.1 GCA_016939345.1 Candidatus Omnitrophota bacterium | reverse complement strand
TTTTTTTCAAGCTGGCAGGGATAAGGGAGCGAACAGGATTTAATTTCAAAAAAAGAGGCAGGTTTTTGACAAAGAAAATAGACATACCTTCGGGTTACGAAAAAAAGCATGTTGCCAGATATTACATGCAGTTATTGTCGCTTTTTGACATAAAACCAAAGGATTATGGATTCGACCTTTTTTTGTCCAAGGAAGATATTTTGGCAGCTTCAGATATCCTTAAAGAAAACGGATTAACCTCTGAAAAAAAACTCGTATTAGTATGTCCGGGTTCCGGAGACAGCTGGCAGAAGACAGCTTACTATAAACGCTGGCCCGAAAGCCATTTTTTAGCTTTGATAGATATGCTTCTGGCTGAATTTGACTGCCAGATAGTTCTTTGCGGCTCAAAACAGGAGATTTACATAACTTCCCAAATCATCCAAAAAGCCCAAAAAAGAATCACTGACCTTACTGGGCGCCTAGGCCTGATGGAGTTTGCGGCAATTATGCAGTTGTCTTATCTGGTGATAAGCAATGACGGAGGACCTTTTCATATTGCTCAGGCTTTGGGTAAGAATGTTTTGGGTTTTTTTGGGCCAGTTGACGAGACAGTTTACGGAGCCTATCCAAATGACAGCAAAAGCATTATCTTCAGCTCTGATGTTGACTGCCGGCCCTGCTATAAAAGATTCAGATTCCAGGGCTGTGTCCATGATAAAAAATGTCTGCGCCGGATAGAGCCGGTTAAGGTGTTTAACAGGATCAAAAGCACTTTTTTATTCTGATATTTTGCTTTACTTTTTTTCTCCCTCATTGTATAATTTACTCTCTTTTATGGGGAATAGGAGTCAAAAAACATGAAAATATTAAAATTAGGCATACCAAAAGGAAGCCTGCAGGATAAAACCATAGAAATTTTCCGTATGGCAGGTTTTAATATTTACCTGAGTGCCAGGTCTTATTTCCCTACAATTGACGATGAGGAGATAAAAGTTGTTTTGATCAGGGCTCAGGAGATGTCGCGCTATGTAGAAGAAGGTGTTTTAGACTGCGGCATAACCGGAGAAGACTGGATACTCGAGAACAATTCTGATGTTATCAGGCTGTCAGAGCTGATGTATGCAAAAAGGACCCTCAATCCAGTGCGTTGGGTTATAGCAGTAAGAAATGATTCTAAAATAACCAAGCCAGGCGACTTAAAGGGAAAAAGAATAGCCACTGAGCTACTGCAGTATACAAAACGTTATTTTAAAGACAAAAAAATCGATGTTGACGTGGAATTCAGCTGGGGGGCAACTGAAGTAAAGGTTAAGTCCGGATTAGTAGATGCAATTACCGAGCTTACAGAAACAGGCGAGAGCTTAAAGGCTAACGGATTGAGGGAAATAGCTACGATTTGTCATTCGACCACAAAATTCATCGCTAACAAAGTCTCGCTCAAAGACAAATGGAAGAAAAAAAAGATGGAGCATATTCTTTTACTGCTCCAGGGCGCTCTTGAAGCCAGGGATAAGGTAGGATTAAAATTAAATCTCAAAGAAGAGGATTTAAAAAAAATAATCTCCATTTTGCCAGCATTAAAAAAACCGACCATTTCTTCATTGACCATCAAAGGCTGGATTGCCATAGAGGTGATAGTAGAGGAAAAGGAGGTGCGCCGGTTGCTGCCCCTCCTTAAAGAAAACGGTGCCCAGGGGATTATCGAATATCCCTTGAATAAGGTTATTTATTAAGAAGGAAATATAAATGCCTTGCGGAAAAAAGAGAAAGCTAAAAAAAGTCAAAAGACACTGGTTCAAAAAAAGAAGAAAACAACAAAGACATAAGTCTAAATAATCATCAATGAGGACTTTTCTTATTGTTATTGTTTTTCTCCTTATTTTCTCACCCTTCTCTTTTGCGGGCAGCCAAGGATTTCCTGCCAACCTCTACAGTTATTACCTAAAGGGGCTTTTTCATCTACAGAAAGGCGAATTTGAAAATGGCCTGGATCAGCTTGAAAAAGCAAAGCGAAAAGATCCTGAGTCAGTCCATACCCGATTGAAGATGGCAACAGTCCTTGTAAGGCTGGGGCGGACAGATGAAGCTGAAAAGATACTATTAGAAGCAAAAAAAATTGATCCTGAAAATCTTGAGATATCACTGGCCCTTATCTTTATCTATTCTTACTCCAAAAAAGATAAGGAGCTTGAAAAAGAATACGAATATCTGCTCACAAAAGCTCACGAACTGAAGCCTGAGGATATCGGGATATCGGAATATCTGGGTCAATTTTATTTTTTCAAGGAACATCAAAGCCAGGCTATAGACATCTATGAAAAAATAATAGAACAAAAGCCGGATTATGTTGATGCTTATTTCTGGTTAGGTTATTTTTACAGCGAGACAAGCAAAGTTGAAAAAGCGATCGATACCTGGAAAAAAGGATTGGCAATAAATCCCGAGCACGCACCCATTCTTAATTCTTTGGGTTATACTTACGCTGAGCAGGGCCTAAAGCTTGATGAGGCCGAAGGGATGATAAAAAAGGCTCTTTCAATTGAACCCCAGAACGGAGCCTACCTTGACAGTTTAGGCTGGGTTTACTACAAAAAAGGAGATTTAGCTAAAGCCTTGAAATATCTTCAGGAGGCTATAACCTTTGTTAAAGACCCTGACATATACGCACATCTCGGGGACGTTTTTCTTAAGATAGGCGACAAAGCCAAAGCCATAGAGTTTTATAAAAAGGGTATAGAGGATTTTCCTGAAAGTCAGGATTTGAAATTACGTCTGGAGGAACATGACGCAACGGATACAGGACCTAAAAAAGAAAGCAACTTTAATTAGGAAGCTGATAATCGAGATGCTTGCCGAAGCTAAGAGCGGCCATCCGGGCGGATCGCTTTCATCGACCGAAATAATAACCTGTTTATTTTTTCATGAGATGAAACATGATCCCAAGGAGCCTAAGATGCCGGATCGTGACCGTTTCCATCTTTCTAAAGGCCACTGCTGTCCGGCTGTTTATGCAGCTTTAAGCATTTGCGGATATTTCCCCCAGGAAGAGTTGATGAATTTAAGGAAACTTGGCTCATTTTTACAAGGACATCCGGATAAGAGGACTCCTGGAATTGAAGTAGCCAGCGGTTCTCTCGGCCAGGGTCTTTCGGTTGCCTTGGGAATGGCTTTAGCCGGCAGGCTCGATAAGAGAAGTTCAAGGGTTTACTGCCTGATGGGTGATGGAGAGATACAGGAAGGCAATATCTGGGAAGCAGCTATGGCTGCGGCCCATTTTAAATTAGACAATCTATGCGCGATCATAGATTATAACTGTTTTCAAATAGACGGAAGAACAGAGGAAATAATGAATTTAGAACCTCTGGTAAATAAATGGGAAGCTTTTGGCTGGCATGTTCACCAGTGCGACGGCCATAATATCCACGAATTGCTGGAGGCATTTGCCGAGGCCAAAACAGTTAAATTCAAACCCACGATAATCATAGCTCATACGGTAAAGGGCAAAGGGGTATCCTTTATGGAGCATGTAGTTGATTTTCATGGAAGAGCCCCCAACGAAAAAGAAAAAGAGATAGCATTAAGGGAATTAGAGGATATATCTAAAGAGGAAGACTTGCTGTAGAAAGTTTTCTGAATTAAATACCGGAGTCTACGGATGGAACAATTATATGCCCGCGATATTTACGGTAAGACTTTAGTGGAGTTAGGCAAGGATGATCCCCGGATAGTTGTTTTAGATGCTGACCTTTCAGGTTCTACCCGGACAGCCATTTTTGCCAAAGAGTTCCCCGAGCGTTTTTTTAATTTTGGCGTTGCTGAACAGAATATGCTTGCAACAGCAGCAGGTCTTGCCAGCAGCAGGAAGATAGTATTTGCTTCTACTTTTGCCATGTTTGCAAGCGCCAGAGCACTAGACCAGGTGCGTAATTCTATTTGTTACAATAACCTTAACGTTAAGATTGTTGCCACTCACGGCGGCGTAACTGTCGGCGAAGACGGAGCATCACATCAGGCAATAGAGGATATTAATATAATGCGGGCTATACCGAATATGCGGGTGATCGTGCCGGCTGATGCTCTTGAAGCAAAAGATGCAGTACTGGCAGCATATAAAAACCAGGGACCTTTCTATATCCGTTTAGGAAGGTCCAAGGTAGATACCTTGACCCAGAGAAAGGGCTTTACCCTAGGTAAAGGTTATATACTTGAAGAAGGAAAAGACTTGGCTATTATATCCTGCGGCATTCTGGTTGGTGAAGCCCTAAAAGCCTTCAAAGAGCTGAAGAAAAAAAATATCTCAGCAGCTGTATATAACATGCCTACTATTAAGCCAATAGACAGAGAGCTATTAATAGAGATTGCCCAGAAGTATAAAAGAATACTTGTTTGCGAAGAGCACCAGGTCACCGGAGGATTGTTTTCAGCTGTGGCTGAAGTGCTGGTACGCAACTGTCCGGTTTTAGTGGATTGTGTGGGTATTGACGACAGGTTTGGGCAGTCCGGTTCACCCAGAGAATTATTAGATTATTATGGACTCTCGGCTGATAGTATTGCTCAAAAGGCGGAGAAGCTGCTTCGGCAGTAAGATTAAAGTTTTAAGTCCTGCCAAGATAAATCTTTACCTAAATATTACAGGTAAGTATCCGGGCGGCTACCACAGAATAGAGAGCATAGTTGAAAGAGTTTCTCTATTCGACAGGCTGACCATTGAACTTACCAAAAACCAATCTATAGACATATCTTCTAATATTATTAGCCTGAACAGCAAGAGAAACCTCTGTTATAAAGCAGCCTCAATTTTAAAAAGTAAATTATCAATTCCTTACGGATTTAAGATCAGCTTAAATAAAAAAATACCTATTGGTTCCGGCCTAGGCGGAGGTTCATCCAACGCTGCAAGCGTTATTTTAGGTATCCTTGCGCTGTTAAAGCTCAGACTGGAGGAAAAAGAGCTCTTTGAGTTTGGCCAGGATATAGGAAGTGACGTGAATTTTTTTCTTTCTCAAGCAAGGTTTGCCCGGCTCTCAGGCAGGGGAGAGCTGGTAGAGGATTTAAAGATAAAAAAAACCTATCAGCATTACATAATCTGGCCGGGCTTCGGTATATCTACCAGAGATGTATACAGTAGTAAAAGAGCAAAATTGACAAATATTTTTAATAATGCTAATATATTGCAATACGCCCTGGGTAAAGGGCTCATTACTTTACTTAAAGATAACATTTATAATGCATTAGAGGAGCGGGCCTGTCTGGTGAGCAAAGATTTTATTCAGGCCAGGAATCTATTCTTTGAAAAAAATATTTCAGCTTTTATGACTGGCAGCGGAAGCGCTTTTTTCACTATAGATTTAAAGAATTATCATGACCCAGAGAGCTCTTTGAGTAGAATAAAAAAAATAATACCAAAAAAATGGTCTTTATTTAGAGTGCAGACATTTTAAAACCATACAGCTTAAAGGAAAGACATCAAAGAATAAGGGAAAGCATTTTTATTGAAAAGGAGGTAGGATCTATGGAGATCACAGAAGTCAGAGTTTCTCTACGGGAAAATGAGGGAAGACGTCTTAAAGCCTATGCAACTATTACTTTTGATAATTCTTTTGTGGTGAGAAACATAAAGGTTATTGAAGGTAACAACGGTTTATTTGTCGCGATGCCGGCTCGCAAGCTGAAACAGTTCTGTCAGCGTTGCGGCAAGAAATGCGATGTTGGAAGCCAGTACTGCGGTCACTGCGGCGTACAATTACCTCCTTCTCCTCGGGAAACTGAAGAAAACCGACAGGCTACTCATCAGGACCTTGCACACCCTATAAATCAGGAATTTCGAGACTATCTTCAGAGCAAGGTTCTAGACGCCTATCATAGAGAAAAGGCTTCTCCCAGGCAGGAATCGGTATCTGCTGATGAAAAGGCAGAGAAAAAAGAAGAAACAGCCTAAAAAACCACTCTTTTTAAATTTTGGTTATGTATCTCCGGCATACGTTTAAAATCTATGCCGGAGATTTATCTCTTTGCCCGGTAGTGCCCGGAACTAGATCAAAGATCAGTTCCGGGTGGGAAATAGAACGAAGTTCGTGTTTC
>JAFGHG010000093.1 GCA_016939345.1 Candidatus Omnitrophota bacterium | reverse complement strand
TTCACGTGGCAGAATTGTCAAGGGTTTAATTCGCACTTATCACTTATGTTCGCTTAACGCTCCATAAGTGATGTGTTCATTAAAGGAGAAAACGATGATGAGGAAAATATTAGTTTTTATATTGATATTCATAGTCTCAGGCATTATGGCCTTTACAGAGGATTGGCCTATGTTTCAAAAAGATGTATTGCGTAGCAGTAGGACTGAAGAAATTTTTCAGCCTCCGCTTTCTCTTAAATGGAAGTATAAAACAGAAGATAAAATAGCATCTACCCCGGCAGTTGTGGAAGAAAAAGTTTTTTTTGGTTCAAGAGATAAAAACTTTTATTGTCTAAATGCAGCAAGCGGTTCGTTGCTTTGGAAATTTGAATCTGGCGGCTTAATCGACTCATCGCCGGCTGTAGCCGAAGGGAAAGTTTATTTTTCTTCCCAGGACGGCTACCTTTACTGTTTGAATGCTGACAACGGCAATTTGATTTACAAATATAAAACCGGCGGCCAGGACTCTTCATCGCCTTTATTAAGCCAGGATAGGATTTTTTGCGCTTCGGGTTTTCCTAATAAATATATATACAGCCTTGATGCTGAAACCGGAGCTCTTGTATGGCAATTTGAAACCGGTCAGATTGTCCATTCTTCAGCAGCATCCCAGGGCAATAATATCTATATCGGCTCTAATGACGGCAATATCTACTGTTTGAATAAAAACACAGGCGGTAAGGTTTGGGATTATCATACAAAAGGCGGGATTTATTTAGCGTCACCGGCAATAAATGAGCAGGCTCTATTTATTGCTCCCGGAAATTTTGACTGGTCGGTTTATGCTCTAAAGCTTTCTAACGGCAGCCTATTATGGAAGTATGATTTAGAAGATAAACTCCCTACGCCTAATTATGTTTCAAACATTGCTTTGGCCGATGATGCTTTATTTTTTGTCAGCGGTTACACTAGGCAACACTTGTATTGTCTTGATGTTTTAACAGGTGATTTGAAATATAAAGTTCCTTTAAGTTCATCTACCAGGCTGGGTTTCTCATCTGCGCCCTGCTTAACAAAAGATACTGTATATGTTGCTGACGGTAAAGGAAAGCTTATTGCTGTTGAGGCTGCAACAGGTTCTAAGCTATGGGAATATGATTTGGGAGAAAAAGTTGTTTCTTCTGTGGTTGTGGCCAACGACAGGCTTTATGTCGGCACTCTAGACGCAAGCCTTTATTGTTTTGAATAAAACCGGTATATCTTTTTAAAACCCTAAATATTAAGAGAATTTTTTAGTGCCTCTTATGCAGGCTTCATTTAAGGCTTTATTAGAGGCGCTTGGGCATTTGGCACAGCCCAAAGCATTTACTTCATAAATTTGCCGGGTTTCGATTTGAGGCATTTTATAGGATTTTTTAGGTTTTTTCTTCATATCAGATATATTCTAATAAGCATTTAATATTTGGCAATAACTTTTTTAAGGAGCAGTGAGGAATTGGCTTTTTTTATCTGTTTTTCCTTTAGCTTCCTCTTCAGGCCCGTCAGTTGTCGGCTTAACTTGCCTATCCTGAGCTTTTAATTCTTTTCTGGGATAATCGGTTACTTCTTTTACAGCTTCTTTTAGCTCTTTTGTTGACTCAGCCTTTTTTATGATATTTAACATTTGAATCGGGTTTGTAGTAATTGCCTTAAGGTCCTCATTGTCTTTTAATATGTGAGGGGTTAAGAAAATAAGCAGCTCGGTTCTTCTTACGGTTGTTTCGGTTCTTTTAAATAGATTTCCTAGGAAGGGTATGTCTCCCAGCAAGGGTATTTTATTTTCGATGACACTGTTGTTGTCGCGGATAAGCCCGCCCAGGACTACGGTATGGCGGTGCGGAATAAGCACAGTAGCGTCAGCTTCGCGTTTATTGATTATATTAGCGTTAAAAATCGTCTGGGGGCTGAGCTCTTTTATTTCAGCATGGACTTTTAAATTAACATAGTCATCCTGGCTTATCCGGGGAGTTACCTGAAGGCTTAAGCCTATATCCTCATATTTAAAATTTACAGTTGTGATATTGTTTACGACATCAGTCACTGAAGACTCGATTATCGGTACTTCTTGGCCGACCGTGATTACTGATTCCTGATTATTAGAAGCCAGGATTTTAGGAGTTGAAAGGACTTTGGAATGTTCCTGTGTCTGTAAAATAAATGTAAGTATGTTAAGTGTTTCCTTCTCGTTAAAAATCCGGTAAGTAAAGCCTCTGGTTGCTGCTGAGGTGGCAAGCCCTAGAAGTGAATGAAAAGTTGATTCTCTGTCTTTCATGCCGAAAAGATCTGCTTCCAGGCCTTCGGTGGTCGAAGTAGATGATGTGGGATGGCTGTATTCGATGCCCATATCAATGTCATCATCTAAAGTAACATCCATAATAACCGCTTCTATCATCGCCTGGGGCGGAAAGATATCAAGGTTTTTGATAAGCCTCTCAATAGAGGGGAAATTGACCGGAGCGCTGGATACAACAAGAGAGTTGGTTGTTATGTCAGGCAGAGCTTCGATTGCACCAAACATCTGTAAAGGAGAATTATCTTGAGGCAGCTGGATGGATTGGGGGAATTGTTCTCCTTTTTCTTCTTCCTGGGATAGGTCTTTAAGTATTGAAGCAATCGTCTCGGCGCTGCCGTAATTAAGGATAAAGGCCTTGACCTGTTTTTTTGAAGCCATAGGTTTTTCTATCTCAGATATGATAGTCATCAGCCTTTTAATATTTGAGGAGGTATCGGTTATTATCAAGGTGTTGCTGCGTTCATTGGCAATTATATTGCCGTGTTTTCCTACCAAAGGCTGCAGGCCTGTTTTAAGCTGAAGAGAAGAAGAGTATTCAAGGTTTATAACCTGAGTTATCACAATATCTTCATCCTTTACGCTTTCAGGCGATGAGCCGATTCTAACTGCTACATTAGTCTGTTTTGTGTCGGGAAGAGGCACAATTTTAAGGACATCGCCCGATTTTACCAATGTAAAGCCTCTGACCATAAGAGCGCTTTCCAATACGCTGACGACCACGTCACTTGGTACTTTTTCCAGGCTGATAACAGTGATCGTCCCGCTTAGCTCATCGTTGGGTATGATTACCTTGCCTGTTATATCACCCAAGACTTTTATGGCCTGTTTGATGTCGGTATTCTGGAAATTGACCGAGACAAGGCTGTCTGAAGCCTCACCTTCAGCAGGCATGGAGGCATGAACGCCTGGAGCTTCAGATATAAAAAAAAGCAGGGCTGATATAACGAGCAATTTAATGCACTTCATAGTAATTTACCTCCGGTTAAGGCATTCTTATTGGATAAAATCATCAACATTTTTTTGTTTTTTAATTGAGCCGCTTCTTAAATTCTGCAGGGTGTTAAGATCTGGCGGCAAATCACTTGAGGCTTCATCGGTAGCTGTTTGCGGCTGATCTGGTGTTAAATCTTTTTTTTCGCCGGATTCGGGCTCTGCTTCTTTTGATATTTCCTTCAGACCGAGATATATTTCCTGGCCGTCTTTATCCAGTGTTACTTTATCCCTGATAATATCTTTTATGGTATAGCTTTCGACGGCATCATTTACCCCGAGATAAAAACCTTCACCAGTGCTTTTTTTCTCGATTATTGCCTTGTATCTGCCTTTTAGTTTGATGATTCCGGTAAGGGTCAGGTCAGATGTGCTTGAGTCCTGGTTTTGGGAACTATACTTTTCACTTAAGTCTTTATCAGACTCTGGTGTTTTTTCTGATGCCGGCGGCTCATAAGCTGGCTTGAAGAAATTTCTTTTTTCGATTATTTCATAGTATGAAAGGGGAGGAGATTCTTGGCCGTAGGCTTGATTAGTCCATAGTCTATATTCCATACTCCATAGAATAAAGAGAAAAACTGTGATCAGCATTATTTTAGGTATATGGTTTTTCATTTGTTTAAGAATATGGTCGATATTACTAGATTTACTTTCAACAGGGCTGAACGTTCTGATTTTGGTTCAAGGCGCAGCCTCTGTGCAACAAGCACGACCGATGATTTTCTCATATAATAAAGAAACCTGACCAGATTACCCAGGTTGGCCTCGAGTTCGATTTCTACTGATAATTCTCTGAACGAGCCTATTTCTTTTACCGGAAGAGGATTGATTGCAGCTATGTGTACATAGGTATCTTCGGCGACTTTTTGAATTTCATTCAGGAACTGGCCTTCTTCCCGGTTTTGAGGCAGCTGGGCCTGTATTTTTTTTACTAAAGTCTCAAACTTAATATTTAATTCCTGAGTTTGGGCAATAAGATTTTTTTCTTTTTGAACTATCTGTTGGTTTTCTTTTATTTGCAAGGATTGTCTTACCCAGCTATTTCGGTAAACATTGATGATCCTAAAATATATAAATCCGGCCAAAATAACCGTGACAGCTATTATGAACAATGATTTTTCTCTTTTATTTAAATTCAGGCTTTTCATCTTTTTTATTTTTTAAGATGCATATTATTTCAAAATCCACGATTTCAGAGTAACGGTCTTTCTTCTGGCTGTATTTTAAGTTGGAGCTTTCGAAAAATGAGGATCCGGACAAAGATTGGGAAAAATTCACGGCTGATGAATGGGTTTTTGCTGTCCCGATCAAGCTTACCATGCGGTTTTGCTCGAAAGAAAAACGGTCTATAATGATGTCGTCTGTTACCAGCAGGCTTATTTCGCGCATTATATCCATAGATGATTGTTTGGTCGAGATATAGTCTTCTATGGTTGAGATTTTAGTTTGCAGCTGCCTGGCTGTCTCAGCCTGAGGTTTTAGTTTTATGATCTCAGCCTGTAAACCCTTGATTTTTTTCTCCCGGGACAGGTATAGGCCAAAAGGTATCAGAAACAATAAAGATGCCAGAAGAACAGCCAGGGATGTTTTTATGTATAGATTGGCCTTTTCTTTTTTACGCTTAATAGACTTCTTAATGCTCTGAGGCAGAAGGTTTATTGCCAGGTATTTATGGTGTGTATGGCTTAAAGCAAGGCCGATAAGGGCTTGAAGCTGGAGGTAATATTTATCAAAGGCCAGGCTGTCGCAGTCAAGCCTTAAGCCCTGAGGTTTTTTGCTTACAACTGTCTTGGTTTTTAATTTATCCCTTAAATATTCATTAAGATTTTCAAGCTTGGAGCCGCCGCCGGTAAGAACAATCTGTTTTATTTGCTGATTAGCATTGTGCAGTTGAAAATGCTGTATGGATTTTTCTATTTCATTGATCAGTCCGTCAGCCCAGCTGCAGCATATTGAGGATGTTTTTTTCTGGGTATCATTTTTATCTTTTTCTTTAAGCAGTATGCCATTTTCTTTTTTTATTTTTTCGGCGTTTTCAAAATCGATATTAAGATTTTCTGAAATTTTCATGGTAAGCTTTTTTGAGCCAAGCTCTATGCCCCTTGAGAATTCTATTGAGCCAGATCTGGTAATATTGATATCTGTATATTCGCTGCCGATCAGTACCTGAAGACAGGTATCTTCAGCCGATTCTTCAAAAAGGCCGTTATAAAGAGCTAATGAGCTTACACCTATGCAATCCAGGGTGATGCCGGCCTGTTCGAAAAGAGACAAAATTTTTGAGATATCTTGTTTTTTAGCTGCGGCAAAAAGGATAAGGGATTTGTTGTTTTCCTGATCCAGGGTTAAGAAGTCATATTCAACATCAGAGAGGGCAAGCGGCAGGTGATGCTCAGCCTCAAACTCCAGCATCTTTTTAATTTCTGAGCTTTCGATTGTCGGGATCGAGAAAAATTTCATGATAACCTTGCTTCTGGGGATCAAAGTCGATATCTTTTTGCTTTTTAAAAGGTTTTTCCCCCTATAATCCTTCAGGCTTGTGATAACAAAGTCGTTAAATTTTTCTTCGCCGGTCGTAACTATATGCGGAACTTGGATAAAAGATATTTTTTCGATGACCAGCGAAGATTTATCCTGTTTTGCTTCGATGATCTTTACAGCACTGGTTCCGATATCTATGATCAGATTTTCATCATCATTTTTATTAAACAGATTATACAGATTCAGGACGGTCTTAGAAAAAATATTTTTAGGTTCTGGAAACCGCGGCGGATTTTTGAGCCTGTTCATGAGCTGAATTTCTTCTTTAGACTGAAGTTTCTCTCTTGCCGCATATGAAAATTCGTCCTTTGTGCTTTTGTCGACCTGATGAAACAAAGCATCCAGGCCAAGGCCCTTGATTTTTGAATGTACAGCTTTGCGCAGGTCTTCTTTATTATTATTATCCATGGTCTTAGGACTTTTTTTCTATTACTTCCTTGGCCAGCTCCATAAAAGTTTCAGCTGCCTTATCTTTGGGGTCGTACTGGATCATGCTCCGGCCGTGTATCTCAGCCTCGGGAATCTTTGAGTTTCTTTGGACCTTGGTCTTGAATATTTTTCTAGCTGTAAAATATTCGGTGATGGCCTCGACAATTGAAGCATGAAGATTGGATTTGATGTCGAACATATTAATAACCACCCCTAGAAAAAAAGCATAGTGTTCAAGGTCTTCTTTTATCTTTAAGATTGTGCTCATAAGCATGCTCATTCCTTTAAGAGCATAGCTATTTGGTTCTATCGGTACTAAAAGATCAGTTGAGGCCACTATTGCATTTACAGTCAGTATGCCAAGCGAGGGAGGGCAGTCTATTATTATGTAGTCATATTTAGAGACTTCAGGCCTTAAGGCTTTACGCAGCTTGAAAGGCCGGGAGATGTCTGAAGAAAGCTCTGTTTCTGTTCCTGAAAGGCTTATGTTTGCCGGCACAACGAATAAGTTTTCAAGCTGATTAGGTATAACTACTTCAGAGACAGGCGTATCATGTATAAGCACATCATATATTGTTGCATCTAATTTATTAGTATCGATTCCTAGTCCGTCAGAGGAATTTCCCTGTGGATCCATATCTACAGTAAGCACGCGGTAGTCCAGGCTGGCTAGACAGGCTGAAATATTTATGGCCAGAGTTGTTTTGCCTACGCCGCCTTTTTGGTTTGTGATTGCGATAACCATATATTCGTTACTCGTATCTTGTATCTCGTATCTCGTCCATATATTGAAATTTCTTTATAAGTTTATTATTATTCCTGAATAAACACATAAATTTTTCGAGATACGCTTCACGCTTCACGAGATACGTGCTTTATTTCTTCCTGATACAATGCCTTTATCTTGATAATATCTTCTTCGGTATAATAGCGCCAGCCCTTGTCATCCCTTCTGGGAGCAGGAAGAATTCCCGATGCTTCATAGTTTTTTATGGTCTGTATCGAAACGCCGAGCTCTTTGGCTAAATGATTTATTTTAAAAATAGACCTTTGTCTTTTTTTCATTATAGGGTTTAGATTTCGACTTTTGATATTAAACTCAATAAAATTATAGCA
>JAFGHG010000092.1 GCA_016939345.1 Candidatus Omnitrophota bacterium | reverse complement strand
GCTTGAAAAAAAGACCATACTGCGGGTTCAAAGAAAGATCGAAAAGAATATCGAAATTCCCTTGCCGGATCTGGTTTCTAAAGGAAAAAAAATGTTTAATGAAGTTTATTTTTGAATCTCTGGCCAAAGCCCTCCATTCATCCTTCTCAAAGACCAATAGCTCATCAATAAAAATATTGCCCTTAAGAATAGGAAGAGTCCTTCTGTTGCAGAGGTAAGTGATTTTAGCCTCAGGAAAACTATCTTTCAAATTACGGACCAGCGGCGTGCTGAATAATACGTCGCCGATACCAAAAGGATTAAAAATCAGTATTCTTTTTATTCTCATAACTGCCCGTTATGTATTCTAATTCAGGCTGATAGACTTGTAAAGATTTATCCAAGCTTGTAAGCGTTTACAAAAACAAATATTGGAAAACTTGAAGTTTAATAAGGTTAAATGGTATTCTTTAGTAAAGACCCCTTTTTTGAGGGAGTCAAAGCCACGGGCCCTCTCCCAAAGTCTGGGGGAGGGTGTTTTATTCTAAATTTTTAGATGGTAATTTAAAAACCGCCTTTATGGCGGTTTTTATTTTTGCTAAGTCAGGCGTGCTTAAATTTCCGATTCGTTTTTTGTTTCAATAAACCTCTCAAGCTGCTGTTTATAGAAAACATCTTCGGGGTAGGAATTGATAAGTTTTCTCTCGATGTCTATTGCCTCGTTTACCCGCCCAAGCCTGAATAAGACTTCGGCTTTGGTATCAAGGTAGGCAGGATTATCTTCTTCAAATGACAGGGCTTTATCAACCAATTCCAGGGCCTGATCGAGGTTTTTATCGTTCTGGGCATAAATCCAGGCCAGATCATTGTAAGCAATAGAATTATCAGGTTCTGTTCTTATGCAAACATTAAGCAGCTTTTCCTGCTCGCTGTACTGAAGCTTATGGCCGAAAGTGTAATATTTTGCATAGGCGGGACTGGATAAATAAAAAAAAGAAAAAGGCAGCACAACCAGGAGGATATTATAGGTATAGTGGGCAACTATGCCAGGCACAACAGAATTAGACCAGTAACGAAGAAATGTGATAAAGAAACCTACGGCCATAATAGTTGCAAAGCCGTACCAGCTGCCCCAGATCTGATCGAGATGGAACAATGCAAACAATATAGTTATGAACAAAAGTGAAAACTGCCTGCTCTTTACCCTGCTGATAACCTTATAAAGGTATCCACGGTATATTACCTCCTCTACCAAAGGAGCCACAATCATTACTGAAGAAAGAAATAATATCATTGAGAGCATGTCTGCGCCTGATATGGCTCCGCCCAAAGGCGTTCCGGCTTGAGACTCTGGTATCCCGTTTAAAAAATAACTGGCAGTAGCGAAAAAAATACCTATGCCCATAGGTAAGCATATACCTTGAAGGAAGGGTCTTTTTACTTTGTTAAAATTTAAGAATTTAAAAAGACCTTCTTTGTGGTTTCGGACAACAAAAATTATTATTAAAACCACCGAGACCGCATGAGAGCTCAGGCCTAAAATAACAAACTCATATAGCTGTCCGCTCAAAAAAGGCAAAAAAACATTAGCTAAAGTGTAAATTAGAAAAATAAGATTAAGCAGATAGAACCAAATCACTACAATAGAAGCGCACTCTGTTATCAAAATAAAATTAGAAGTCTTATAATCTTGGATGAGATCTCGGCGGTATTCTGATTTTAGCTTTAAAAAGTACTTGTTGCGAAAGAAAAAATAAGTAGGCAGCACCAACAAAAACGATAAATGTAGATATACAACGCTGGCTAAAACCCAAAACCAGGGTGCAATGGCCAAAGTCTGGTAATAATTACCTGGACTCTCTTTTCGCAGTATATTTGCGTCGTTATAAAGGGCGTAGGCAACAAGAAAAAAAGTTATGATCGCTCCTATCATAGCCGGTCAGTTTTCTAAAGCTAAAGGCTGGTAGCCGCAATCTAAACTGGATAGAAAATATAACGATAGACAGCGGAAAAAAACAGCAAAAGGCAGAGCAGAGCACCAGACCATCAGAATAAAAACAGCTGCAAAAGGTATTCCCACAATAAAACAATATATAAAATATGCGCCACTGCCTAAACCCATAACTGAAACCATCAACAAATAAGGAAGGCCAAAAAGAATACCTGCCGCCAGTAATCCTATCACGATGCATATGACAAGAATAAATATTGCGGCTATTGCCGCAGCTATGCCCAAGCCGATCAAGATCAAAATAAAAATCAAAAATTCGTTAATTCTAGTTTTGAGAATACCGACAAAGGTATTTACCCCGGACTTAAACTTACATTTATCCATGGCCATAATAGGGACCACAAAATGATCCACAAGGGCCATGGCCAGAGATAGAATTATTATCAACGCAAACAAAATTAACAATGGAACAATGAAGGTAGTAATAAACCCTAAAAAATTGGGGCTGGAGCTGCCTCCGATGATGCCGCTTGCTGTTCCGGAAGCAAAAATCCATAAGCCTATAATAACCAAAAAACCTATCATTACAGCCATAAACAGAAGCAAAAAATTAAAAAGCGAATCACCCTGGTCTTTATAGCGTGAGAAAGGCCCTGACACCGAAGCGTCATTTTCAACAATCGAATTATACCAGATAAACTTAAACCTGGCTCCCAGCCAGGTGAATAAAATCAACAAGGCTATAAAAACAATAATTAAAGAAGTGAATAATAATACAGTAAAGCCCGAAGCAAAAAAATGCCCTCTTTTGCTGAGATTGCCTTTCAACAGTCTTAAGGCCTTTCCAGAGTCAATATTAGAAAGGTTTAAAGCTGACGCATACTGAATAACTGCCGAAGCGCTTTTAGTCTTTGGATTGCTGTAATTACTGAAATTGGTATTTCCTCCGCCACCGAGAGCTCCGGAAAGAAGCGCTATCAAAACAAGAAACAGCCATTTTTTTAAGGAAAAAGGCCTGAATAAAATAAGCACTGTTCTGTTAAAACTCATTTCGATTATTTTTCCGTAGGAAAACGAAGCCATATTATCTCCTCCATCATCCAATATTATTTTAACACTTCTTGGCCGTTATCTAAAGCCTTAGGTTAAAAAATTCAGATCCAGCTTCTAAACCACATATGATGCTCATAATAAAGCTTATGAATCGGCAAGGCCGTAAGCAAAGGATACCAGTAAGCAAATAAACCTATTACCAAAATCATATACCCAACTAAGAAGAATCTGAATATTTTTTTAAAACTCAATAAATCATTTAAAAGTATGGCTATAGCCAGGCAGACAAAAGGCATAAGGGTATAAAAATAATGAAAGAACTTTACCCTGCTGACTAATGGCCAGGAAAGCCATTGGCTAAAAAAGGCTGTATCCGTAAATAACTAATATAAGTTTCGGAAACAAAGTAAAAATAAAAAGCACAAATTCGGGTTTTTTGGTATAAGCATTACAGTTTTTATTTTAGCAAAAATTCATCTGTAGATAAATATATTTCAGACAAAAAAGAGCCCCGTTAAAGTTATAGCTCTAACGGGGCTAGCAGCGGTTAAATACTCAAGGGGGGATCTTGAAACTTTTAACCACCAGGTTCCATAAATCCAATATTTCAGTCTTTCCCCCGCCAGCCGGCCTAAGAGCTTTAAGCCGGCCATCTAAACGCTCTAACGCCCTGCACCTGGACTTGAAGAAAAACTAGAACTAGGTGTAGGTCTGGCGTTAGGAGCTTACGACTTTGGCTAAAGGCTGCATATCTCATCCTTTATTATTGCTGTCTTAACCAGATAATCTGACAATATCTTGAACCCCCCTAAGACTTCTCCTGCCTTTAAAGCGCCCAGGAAATCCTTTAGATCTACATAAAATAGTAAAGATTCCATAGGAGAAATCTCTAGAAATGGATATCTGCCGCCGATCAAACCATACTTCAGCAACACCTCTTCAGGCAAACTGGCAGCTGCCGGGATATTAAAATCGGGTTCATAATCTGAAGCATTAAGAGAGGGGTTTTTTAGCCAGATATTCTGGACAACAACTACGTTGATTGTAAAAAAAATAAAAAAGAAGATAAGCCGTGTTCCTGTAGCTGCCCTTATATTCATACCAACCTTCCTTATACAAGCGCCACGGAACACTAATCCATTAAAAAAACAGCCATCTCTGCTGGCAGAAAATTACCTTCAGATGAAAGTTTTGATTTATCTGGGAAATAAAAAAGATAGGTAAGATAGAAGGAGAGACTTGAGCCGAAGCAACACCTCCAAAACAACAATTATATTTACACGCTTTCACGTGCGATGCCCTCCCCTTACATAACCATAACATATTGTTTTAAGATTTTTCAAGAGTAAAACCGTTTTCTTTTAAAGCGTTTTCACTTCTCAACCATCTTTTAAAGTAATAATCTGCTATTAAAGCTTTACTATGTTATAATATAAAAATGGCCAGGCCGAAAAATAAATACTCCCTTCTTATTGCATCGGGAAAATCTCTGGTAGAATTTTCTATTTTTTGTACTCTCTTTCTGCTCCTTTTTTCTCTGAGCATGAACACCCCTTTGGATCATGATGAACACCAGTTCATAGCCAGCGCTAAACTTTTTGCTGACAACAGCCTTCTTCCTTATATTGATTATCCTTATTTTCATATGCCTTACTTAGTATTTATTTATGCCTTGCTTTTTAAGCTTTCAGCTTCACCATTGATTGCAGCCAGACTTTTTTCAGTGCTTTGCAACCTGGCTACTCTGATGCTGATATTTTATACAGCTGACAGAATTTTTCAGAGCTCTAAATATCTACTCCGTCTTCTTATCGGTCTTGGGTCCCTGTTTATCTTAATCAACAACCCGCTTTTTCTTTACGTAAACAACCT
>JAFGHG010000091.1 GCA_016939345.1 Candidatus Omnitrophota bacterium | reverse complement strand
CCATTTTTTAACTTAAACAAACAGTAATTATGTAAGATAATTTAAAGAAAAATAAAGGCCTGATTTAGAAAACTAGCCGCAGGTTATTTTTCCTAATTAAATTTTACCATTTTTTAGAGAATAATAGCAAAACCTGGCAAAACTATTGCTTTTTTATTATTCTTATAATATCTTCTACGAAGCCCTCTTCGGCGTTTAGAAGGTTTAGATGGTGCTTTAATAGAAGTGCTTGATGCACAGGAAATGTTTCCCGGGCCTCAAGATTGCCAGCCAGCCAGCTTTTGACTTTTTCCAAAAAACGCTTCCTCAAGCGCAGCCGGGCCAGTACTTCTTTTTTTTCCAGGAAGGGTAGAAAATAAAGGGGTATATCAATATCGATAAAAGGCCTTTTTTCTGATAGAAGAGCGTGCATGGCCAGATTAATAAATACCTTGCTTCCAGCAGGAGTAATTGCATAGACATAGCGTAAGATCTTTCCTCTGGGCTCATCAGTGGTTTTTTTAATAAGCCCTCTCTGCTCCATCTGCTTAAGAGGGTAGTAAATAGATTTATTTTCCAGGGAAGCGAATATACCCAGTTCTTTTTTTATTATTTTTTTAATTTCATATCCGTGGCGGGGATGTTCTTTGAGTATGCCTAGAATAATCAGTTCTTGTATTCTCATGGCTTATTGTCTAAACAAAAAAACTTATTCCTGGAATATGCCGATTTTTCTAAACCGCTGGTATCTTTTATCTAACAAGCTGGCTATCGGCAGCTGGGAAATATCTCTGATATGTTTAATAAGGGCAGTCTTTAGATTTTGAGCAGTTTCTTCCTGGCCGCGGTGCGCTCCGCCTTCGGCTTCAGGAATTATTTCATCGATGATCGACAAGTTGAGTAGATCGGGAGCAGTCAATTTTAAGACCTTGGCTGCTTCCTCCCTTTTAGAAGCATCCTTCCATAAAATAGCAGCACATCCTTCCGGAGATATGACTGAATAATAACTGTATTCGAACATCAAGACTCTATCGCCCACCCCTATGCCAAGAGCACCTCCGCTTCCGCCTTCGCCGATAACAGTAATGATTATAGGCGTTCTCAGGCTGAACATATCTCTTATGTTCTCGGCAATTGCCTGGGCTTGACCTCTCTCTTCAGCGCCTATACCAGGATATGCACCCGGGGTATCAATAAGACAGATTATCGGCAAATTAAAACGCTGGGCAAGATCCATTATCCGCATGGCTTTGCGGTAGCCTTCAGGGTGGGCGCAGCCGAAGTTTCTTTCAATATTTTCCTTAGTGTCTTTTCCTTTTTGATGGCCGATTACAGCTACTTTAAAATCATCTATCTTGGCAAAACCGCAGATTAAAGCCTTATCTTCACCAAAGAGCCTGTCTCCGGCCAAGGGGACGAAGTCTCTGGTTATAAACCTGATATAATCTGTTGTGGTGGGCCGCTCGGGATGGCGGGCGATCTGAACTTTCTGCCAAGGGCTAAGCTTTGAATATACTTCCTGCTTGAGGCTGGAAAGTTTCTCGTCAAGTTTGTCTATTTCCGAAGAAAGATCTACATCCTTATCCTGAGAGAAATCTTTCAGGTCCTGGATCTTTTTTTCCAGCTCTACTATCGGTCTTTCAAATTCCCAGGTCTGCATATGATTTTAACTTAATAAAGAATTAAGAAGCAAGGATGTAAAGAAATAAAGATATTTACTTCTTTGTCTCTTTACTTCTTTTTAGTCGACTATAATTACTTCAGTACCCACAGGTATGATATCGTATATCTCCTCGACATCCTCATTTTTCATCCTTACGCAGCCAAGGGTTATCTGCTGACCCAGCTTATCAGGCTCAGTAGTGCCGTGTATGCCGAAACCTTTTAAATCAAAACCCATCCAGCGGGTACCCAAAATATTATCCGGGCTGTCAGGAGGAATCACCGCTCCTGTTTTGTACCAGGTAGGATTTTCGAGTTTGTTTATTATTACAAAATCCCCGATGGGCGTGCTTGAATCAGCTCCGGTAGAAACTATATATTTTTTTACAGCCTCTCCGTTCTGGACAAGGGTCAAGACATTCTGAGATTTATCTACAACTATTGAAAAGGAGCATTTGTTTACTTTCAGCTTCTGACCGGGAATAATAATATCTGACTCAAGGTTATTAGCTCTTTTAATAAGGTTTACCGTTGTCTCGTGTTTTTTGGCTATTCTGGATAAGACATCTTTTGGCTGCACTTCATATACTAAACTGCATTCATCAATTTCCGGTGAAAAGAGAATGTCCATATTTAATTCTTCAATCTGTTTTTGAATGGCTTTAAGCTCATTGGGGTCGGTGGCCTTAAGCATCTTTTCTTTAAGCAAGTCTCTGGCCTGAATAGGTTCTGCATTGGGCAAGACTTCTAATGTTTCTTTATCCGCCACAGCAGCATTAGTCTGCTCCGGCAGATTAATCTCCTGACCGCCCCTAACAGGTTGAATTTCTTTTCTAGAGGTTAAAGAAAAAGCTATAACTATACCAAAAACCAATAAACCGCCTCCAATACCTATTAATGTTTTTTTCATTCTGCCTACCTATAAATTAAAACTGTTATTCCAGCCCCGACCAGGGCTCCGATAAATACCTCAAAGGGAGTATGGCCGACCAGCTCCCTTAACCTGTCATCCTCTATTTTTTTCCCTTCCTGAAGGTCTTCCATCATAGAATTAAGCACTTTTGCCTGAAAACCAATGGAGCGCCTCCAGGTCTGGGCGTCGAACATGGTAATAAGGGCAAACAAAACACATAAGGCAAATATCGGGGAACTGGAACCAAGCTCTCTGGCCACAGATATAACTAAAGCAACCACAGCAGCGCTATGGGCAGACGGCATTCCCCCAGTGCCTAAAAGCCAGTAGAAATCAAACCTTTTATGTTTAATTGCTCCAAAAAATATCTTTAAACCCTGGGCGGTCAGAGCGCTTGAAGTAACTGCCCAAAGGGACTTGTTTATTAATACACCTTTCCAGAATCCATCCATAATTTAGCTTATATTATATGATGAATCAGGGCTTTGGCAATAGAAAAAGAGATTTATCCCTAGAATCAATATTAATATTAAACCCCAAATTAAGGTGATTTCAGCGATGACAATCCATCAGGGAAATTGCTCTTATGTTTAGCAAGATAAGCGGGATCACGGCCGTTAAGAAGGTAAGTCCAAATATCGATATGTTTCTGGGCATAATTAGGCCAGGTCCACTGGCTAACAGAATTAATCCTTTCTCGTCTTTTATCGGCAATGCTCTTAAAAATATCTACCATGTCGCTGATGTTTTGGATTGGATAGCTAATACCGCCTTTTACATCCAGATGATATCCTTGAGGGGTGACAATTGTCTCAACTCCAGCGCTGAGGGCATCAATAAAACCCATTGATCCTTCGTCATACGACCAATATAAATAATAATCGAGGGAGGGAATAATCTTAAGGTACCTATGGTAGTCAAAATGATTATAATATTGCACTGCAAAGCCTAAACTTCTTATAATTTTCACTATATTCTCCCAACCGCTTCCCATAATTGTGAAGGAAAATTGATCAGGTTCTATCTTCTGGCATAATTCTACTAGTATATTCTCATTTTTCCTTCCGTCTTCATAAATTCTTCCAGTAATACCCACAACCAAGGGTCTCGGAGAAATAAGGCCGTCATGAGCAGGATTTATATAACAAAGTTTTGAGGCTTTAATTCCCCGGGCAATCAACTGATTTTGTGTTTGTGCTGACATACAAATACCCATATCTGCTGGAACAAGGCGCTCTTTTAAATCAGCTACTTTTTCAGCAGTCTCGACATGAGTAATCATAAAAGTCACCAGGGTATTCTTCTCCCCATTATAGTTAAAACAGATGATGTAATGATTGATGTCCGCTCGAGCATCAGGCGAATACCCGATTTTGGCTTTAACCGAGAGGTTGCGCAATTCATCGGTTAGCCGAAGGCCAATCTTGCCTAATATCCACTGGTGGATATCTTCATAGCAAACAATTTGTACTTTCATTTTCGGATTTTTCCTTAACGTACTTAAGCTGCAAAATTTTATTATCTACGCCTACTGTCCAATTAGCATGATGCAGCACTATATCTTTGGGTATAGATAAGTCCATCCCCGGTTGCCATATTTTTCCTGAAAAAGTCCCTCCAGAAAAAAATACATCCGGCAGCAAACCATAATTAAATCTATTCAGCAGGCCTTTGAACAAACCTTTGATAATATTCTTAAAACTGATTACGCCGGCTAAGTTGTAGTCTTTTAAGATCCTGTTAGCCAGAACCTGGTCCCTTCCTTCCTTAAGCACTCGCTTTCTTAAAAGATCAAAAAAATTTAAGGTTTCCTTATTGGCCCGGGCAACAAAGAAACCAAGACAGGCATTATTTTGGGGATCATCTTTCTGCAGGACAATATCAAAATTATTGATTGCATCCACTAATATTGGTTCTGTTTTTTTAAAAAATTGAACGTCTATATCACTGTAAACGAAAATTCTTCCCCAATTTTCCTTAATAGCCTCGATAACCATATCTTCTCTAAAAAGTATGGTTTCGGCCCAGCCTTTAGTGCGATACCTGCCGCTACCTTTTTGCTCGCATCTCCTTATGTCAATTTCATAATCATCTTTTAAGGTTTTCAAAAACCATTCGTCTTTAATCCTCTCGTGCGATGGCGAATAAAAAGAATAGAGCTTTATTTTGGTTTGCATATTTTAGATTCTTCGACTTACAACCAATATATGCCAATCATTAACTGTTATTTTCTTTCCTAAACCAGAGAAAGAACAGGCTTTTTCAAAACTCAACCCGCTTTTAGTTAAAAGATTTTTTACTTCCTCTATGAAAAAAAACCGTAACTTATGTAATTCTTTATTTGCAGCCAATAATTTTTTCCCTAAATAACTTTTTGTATCAAAAAGTATATCGACTGTCCGTTTTTGTCTGTTTAGTTTGACCTTTGTTTTTCTGATAACTTTTCTTCCCCGGCCGGCAAAGACAACTTTGGTTTTATTCTTTGGTCGATTTTTAAGAACAGCCGGGGCAAACCAGAAATCAAAAACAAAAAGCCCCCCTTTCTTAAGATGGTTCCTTGCAGTTAAAAGTACTTTTTTAAAAGATCTATCTTTGGTTTGATAGCTCATAACATCGAATAAAGAAATTACGGCATCAAATTTTCTGTTTAGCCTTACTGTTTGGATGTTTGCCTTGCGTAGTTTTATTTTCAGTTTATTCTGGCTTATCTTTTCTTGGGCAATTTTTAGCATCTGAGCGGAGAAATCCACTCCGATTATAGAATAGCCATTTCGGGACAATATTGTATCGTGCGCGCAAGTGCCGCAGCCCAAATCAAGTATTGTTTTTGGTCTTGACCCGGAAAATTTCCTGAAAATACTTTCTATGACCCTGCATTCAAAGATATAATTTTTATCCTGATAAAGAGAATCGTAAAATTCAGCATATTTACCAAAAATAGTCATGGGTTGGTTTTCTTGTGCAGGTTTTTTATTGTCTGGCAAATATAAACAATATTCTCCTTTTTTAATTTTGAGGATGAAGGAAGATATAAGCCATTTTCGCTTAAACGCTGGGTTACGGGATATATGCTTTTATCTTTAATTCCGAACTTACTTAAAACTCTCTGGTTGTGCAAAGGCCTAAAAAAATACCTTGTGTCTATTCTTTTCTCCTTAAGTTTCAGCATAAGTTCATTTCTTGAGATGCCAAATTTTTTTGGGTGCAAAAGTATTGCATACATCCAATATACATTTCTGGTGTTTTCCTTTTCGATTGGCAATTGTATTCCTGGTATATCTTTAAGTAGATGGTTATAAGCCCTGGCATTTTCACGGCGCATAGCTACTAATTTTTCGATATTTTCTAGCTGAGCTAGACCCAGAGCAGCCTGCACGTTTGTCATGCGGTAATTATAGCCTAAATCCCTATGGCAGTAGTTTCTTTCTCTTGTTAAGCTAAAACAAAGGTTTTTATAATATCTGCACCTGTCGGCCAGTCTTGCATTAGAAGTTACGACCGCTCCTCCTTCTCCAGTGGTAATTATTTTATTAGCAAAAAAACTAAAACAATTAATTTGGCCCATGCCCCCGCACTTTTTCCCCTTATATTTGGCACCATGAGCCTCAGCAGCATCCTCGAGAAGATAAAGATTATGCTTATCGGCTATTTTTAATATAGGTTCCATATCAGCAGGATGTCCATAAGTATGGACAACGATGATTGCTTTGGTCTTGGCAGTAATTTTCTCTTCAATTTTTTCAGGATCGATATTATAGGTATCAGCCTCAACATCCACAAAAACAGGTCTGGCTTGGCAGTAAAGCACAGCAAAAAGCACTGCAACCATTGTAAAGTCAGGAATAATAACTTCGTCTCCGGGTTTAATTCCTAAAGAAACCAGGGCTAAATGAAGCGCGCTTGTACCGCTAGTAGTTACAATGCCATGTTTCATGCCGCAATATTGACTAAATTTTTTTTCAAACTTTCCAATAAAGCTTCCGGCTGAAGAGATCCAGCCTGAACTTACAGCTTGCTGGGTATATTTTCTCTCGTTGCCTAAATATGTGGGTTCGCAAACAGGAATGAATTCTTTTTTATTCATCTGTCTTTCCAAATTTTTCTTTATCAACTTTAAGCGAAATGTAAGGGCCTTGTTTGATCTCTATTAACTCAGATTTCTCAAGAAAAATAAAACCGTGCCCGCCACTGGCCAGAAGAAGCACGTCCCCGCTAACAAGCACTTCGCTGCTTATGTATTGTTTACTTTCAGAATAAAAATCTACTTTGACTTTCCCTGACTTTACCAAAATGGCTTCCTGGGTATATTTGATTTCACGGATCAGCAATTTGTGGATATGTGGTTCAATTCTATGCCCGGCAGGGTAATTCATGTATCCTAATTGTTGTGAAAACTCTTTTGGCGTAAAAAACTCTACGCCTTCTTTGTAAAAATCATGGGGCAAGATAACAGCAATGAGTTTATCTTCAAATTTGATTTTTTTAAGCATTATTAGAATAAAGTGCTTGACAAAAAGTTGTTTTTTATCAATAATCTCTTAATTAAGGAGATAAAATCATGGGAAGACCGAAAAAAGAATTAAAAAAAATACACAAGAGAAAAGTAAAAAAGGCTAAAGCAAAATTAAAATCTCTTAAGAACAGTGAAATAAGCTACAAAGATCTGACTTCCAGAGCAAAGCACTTTCTAAAAAAAGGCAAAAAGAAAAAAACTGTCTTAGCATAAACTCTTGATGTCAAAGACTATTCGAAATTGTAGTGTTTTTTTACTTTTTTCTTGATGTGCCATTTACAGCTTAATCCCTGCTCAAAGGTTGCTAGATCTCCTTTGTTAATAAAAATTTTCTCGCCGCTGGGAAGCTCAACCTCGACCTCGCCTTCTAAAAAGAAACAAACCTCTTTGCTGTCATAATACCAGTCAAAAGAGCTTTTTTCTTTCTCCCAAATCGGCCAGCTGCCGACACCTAAATCTTTTAACTCCTGATCTGTTGGCTGTTTTACCTGCACCTGCATTAAACCTCCTTGATTTAACCGTTATATATCGGCGGGTCATCATCGTTTGCCTCGGGACGCTCCTTAACAGCTGAATCAGATCTTGTCTCTTCTGGCCCCTCATCACCAGACGGCTCAACCCCTGGATCGTAGGCAGGAGGAATATTGGTCTCCGGCTCATCAGGAATACGTTCGACCTTGATTGGCTCGTCAAAATTTATTTTTGAAAAAGCCAGATATCCCCAATAAATAAAAATACCCAAAGGCACTATCGGAATCGTAAGTATAGCCAGCCACTTTGGCTTTGCGCAGACAACAGCTATGTCCATATGAACAATAAACATCATGATAAATGCCGGGATTGCGCCGATAAGGGTTATGGGTAAAAACAATATAAGGACCGCCCAGATAATAGAACGTTGGGCGATTGCGCACATTAGAAAAACGTTTGCACCCGGTATCCAGGCAAGCCAGGCAGGAGAAGTGTTCGTCTTATGGGCTACTATCTGCAAAGTTATTGCAAAATAAACATACATTGGAATCCCTAACAGGAAAAAAAGAAAGGATAAAAGACCTAAGGCTTGTTCTATTTCTTCTTCAGCAAGGGCATCTCTGTGGCCATAGGTTCTTTCGGTTAAGCCAAAGTTTTTTCTTGCTTTTTTTATAGCAGACTCAAAATCATTCCTGTGCCGAGGCAAACCTGACTTATCCTCACAGCCCTGGCCGATTTCTTTCTCCAGATATAACCCCTGGTATTCAAAGCTTACCGAAGAAGCACTTATGCCGGTAATGCTTACCCCCTGTATTGAATCACCTATCCCTACATATTTACCATTGATTATAGCCAAAGGATTTTTTTCATCGTACAATATGCCTCTTATGCATATATCCGGCTCTTGGGTGGCTTTTGCTTCTGGTAACTGGTCTATTTCCTCTTGGCCGGAAAATTCATCAAACAAGCCTTGTGCCTCTGCTTGAAAGAACAGGCCCAGGGAAAATAATAAACAAAACATAATTAAAATTAGCGATAATCTTTTTATCCGGTAAAAGGTCATTTATTTTCTCCTTTTTTTACCTAATATTAATTATCCTTGTTTAGGAATGTTCTGTCAACGAATGAAGTAGTGCTGTCGATTATCTCTTGAGAAGCGCCGTATTCATTAAACATCTTCCTTAGCTCTTTCATCGCATCCATGGCCAATGTCAGATAACTAAGCTTACGGGCAGCAAAATCTTTTTGGCCTTTCTCCCAGGCTGAAAGACTGCTGTTCATGTACTGGCAGGATGATATGATCTTTTGTTGGTAAACTTCAAAACCCTGCTGTGGCTTTATTTTTTCAAGTTTATTAATCTTGCTGTTTATTTTATTTTGAGCTTTACGGCATATGCCTGGAATTTCATTTGTCTTGCGTGCTTTTAAACTTCTATCTATGTCTTTTAAAGCCTGCTCGGTTACTGCTGCAGCCTGAGAAAATATTTCTTTAGTGTCGGAAATATATTTTTCAATTTCAGGCCTATACCATTCGGCCCATTTCTTGGGGCTTCCTTTTTCCCGGTAAAAAAGCTCATCTTCTTCTGCCTTGCCGGGATCAATTAATTTTATCCCGTCAATGCTTTCTATCTCTTCGATGTAATACTTAATCGGCAGCCCGTTTATCTTGATGCGGATATGATCAGGCGTCCTTTCAATAATCTCGCCCTGAACGCTCCTGCCGGATTTCAGAATAAGGGTGTCTGCCTTTGCACTGCATAAAAAGAATAAATTAATTAAAATGGCTGTAAAAATAAAAGGTTGTAAGATTTTAAACATATTATATATGACTGCGGTGTATTCTTTCGCTGTCCATAACTATTTTAACTTTGTTTAATAATCCGGCCGTACCTATAAAAGAGGCCAGGGCCGACAAACAGAATGCAGTATAAAGATAACAGACCAGTCTGGCAGCAAAAATATCGGAAAAACCCAGACCCAGAAACCAGTATTTCAAGCAGTTGTAAACAACAAAAAGCAAGCAAAGGCCAAGGCAGACAAAGGAAAAGTTTAAATACTTAACTCCTTTCAGAATAAAATATCTATCGCTAAAAATAAAGGCCAATAATGACAATAGTGAGTATAAAAAAATGCTCATCACTTTGGGTATTTCGCCAAGAATAAATGAAAATCCGGATTGCAATTCGACCAACAGGTAGTAGCCCAGAATAAAACACAAAGACAGCCTTAATAAAAAATCAAGCAGGCAAATAAATCCGGTTAGATTAATCTTTCCGGCCGGAGCCAGATAATCGCAGAACTTGGCTATAAATTTGGCAATAAGTTCCCTGTCCCTATCCTTTATATTCTCAAAAATACAGCCCAGCCTTAACCCTTTTCCTGACTTAATCTTATTTTTTATTTTAACCTTGGTCTTTATCGCCGGCGCAAAAAGAGAAGTCTTAAACAGTATTTCTATGGAATCAAAGTCAAAATTTTCTCCCGAAGTGTTCAATGCTATGCCGCTGGCGCTTAAATCCTGAGAAACAAGGTTTTTAAAAAGTTTTCCTTGATAAAATGTTTTGACTCTGGCCTTAAAAGGTATTCTCAGAAATACCCTCTGGGTTTTTGGATCTTTTTTGGCTTGGCCGCTGTCCATATTCAAATCAATTGCTTCAATAATTTTAATAAAAAATCTCTTTCGATGCGCAGGCAATCTTTCCTTAAGATCTTAAATAACGACCCGTCTGATAAAAAACCGCTAACCTCTGACTCATTTTCTGACCAGATTAATCCCCGCACTGATGAGTTGTCTTTGAGGTAAATAAGGTCTTCTTCTAACAGATCATAAAAATCCTGCCTCAGGTCTTTTGCCCATGAAGAAAAAAATAATGACAAGGAAATAAGAGTTAAAAAAATAAATATAGCTAGAAATATTTTTCTCATCGCATAAAACAGCAAAGAAGATCAAACTCAGATTTATCTCATACCATAAAAACAATGGCGGCGAACAGATTTGAACTGTTGACATAACGGGTATGAGCCGTTTGCTCTGCCAAACTGAGCTACGCCGCCGGAAAAAATGTATTTATAAAGGGTCGTTCATTAATTTTTTCGGCCCTGAAACAACCCTGTTGAAGAACTTATATAAGGAATTTATGAAGACAGAGATTGTAAATTATATCACCATTATGAAAAATCACAATAATATATGGTTTACCTCTATATAGCTTAAATTACCGGTTCTAAAAATGCAATGTAATCTATTCTATAGATTTTTGATGCATCATCGGTCCTTATCTTATAATCATCCAAGTAATTTTTTAAACTGAAATCTTTCAGAAGAAATTCGTAGACCTTAAAATCTTCTGACTCCTCTTTTAAAGAAAACTCTGCCTCTTCAATATTCCCCCTATAAAGAAGCGGTATGGCGTAAGGGTCTTTAATGTGTACTTCAAAAAGAAGTGGTATCTGAACACGGGGAAACCCTTCTTTTCTTAAATCGATCTCGGCGCTTTCAGGATATGCAATATAAGCTATTGCGTTTTTATCGCTGATAAAGTAGACATCGTCTAATTGAGCAATGGCTTTCTGGATCTGTATGCTGACTTGAGAAAGAGCAGAAAAACTTCCCTTTCTGAAGGCATGATGGAAACAATACATCGTATTAAAAAAACCTTTTTTGCTCTGATTGTCTTCAAAATAATATTTGCTTAAATCTAGATATATATTAAAACTGGTGGGATACAATTTAGAAGCCTTAAGAAGGCTCTCCTCGGCCTTCGGGCTGTTTTCTTTCTGATAAAAAAGACCGAGCTTTAAGTAATTGGAATAATCGGCGGGATTAAATCTTATGGCTTTTAAATAGAGGTCTTCGATATCTTTGGGATAAAACATGAGCTCTTTTAAAAGCCCATCATCTAAGGCCAGAACTAGATTT
>JAFGHG010000090.1 GCA_016939345.1 Candidatus Omnitrophota bacterium | reverse complement strand
GTCAAGATGTTTATTTTTTGTTAAAAAAAAGCTTTATTTAGCAAAGCTTTATGCAGTTATTAAAAAACTACCGCAAAAAATTACCATATCCTGGATTATTCAACGCTGGCTTGACCAAAAACCGTATTTTCTGCCTGTTGCCGCGTCGATAACAATGTGCTTATCAGGAGCCATCCTTAAAGCCTGATGGATATTCCTGTCAAAGGTATACAATTCTACGTGTTTTCCGTATTTTTCTTTTATATCGTGGATAACATCGGCGAAATCAGAGTCTCCTGAGATAAGGGCAGCGGTATCATACTGGTCAGTAACAGCCTTGGAATACATATCAAGTGCTATTTTGACATCCACTCCTTTCTGCACCCAGCCGTTATGCACATGAACAAGCCTGCCCAGCTTTATCTCAAGATAAGGGATTTCGTCTTTAAGGCTTGAAAAGTAATCCTGCTGTTCCTGGTAGGTCTGGGGGTTCTCCTCTTTACTGAACTCTGAAGAGTAGTAATAGCTTCTGATAAGCCGGGACTTGGCGGTGATGCACTTGATTATATTATCCCAGCGTATGTCTTTTCGCCTTATGCTTTTTCTTCCGCCTTTTATCTCTCTTAATTTCTGGACAACGTATTCGGCATCGATAAAGATCATCAATCTCTCCATAACACTCCTTTTTTTAATAAATAAATTTTTTTCCTTTTGTTTTGTAAGCTTCTAACAATCCCCGGCACTGCTCTTTCATGATGCCTGAGTCTATTCTAATTTTTAAACCGGCTATAGCTTTTATCTTTTTATTGCTTATATCCAGTTCTCTGAATCCTGTTTTTTTTGCGTCGGATATTCCCGCTCCAAAGACGACCCTTTTTATCCTGGCCCAGTGTATTGCGCTAAAACACATCGGGCAGGGTTCAGCAGTTGAATAAATGGTGCACTTTGAAAGGTCAAAACTCTTAAGCTTCCTTGAAGCTTTTCTGATGGCATTTATTTCGGCATGACAGGTTGCATCAGATTCAAACACAGTATTGCGGGTTCTGGCTAAAACCTTGTTGTTTTTTACGATACAGGCTCCGAAAGGGCCTCCGGCAGGTTTTTTCAGATTTTTTTTTGCTTCTTTTATAGCTATCTTCATAAATTCTGAATCTTTATCTTTCTTCATTTTAATTTTTTGTAAGCCTGGATCAAGGCTTTTACTGCCGAGCTTATCTGGGGATATTTTTTATTTTTCAGCAAGTCTTTTTTGAATATACTAGAGCCAAAAGCAACAGCGCTTGCTCCTGCTGAAAAATAACCGCTAATGTTCTGGGCATTGACCCCGCCGCAGGCTAAAAGCTCCATATCATCAAAAGGAGCTTTTACTTCTTTGAAGTAAGAAGGCCCAAAGACTTTTGCCGGAAAGACTTTGACCATGGTAGCGCCCTGGCACCAGGCCCGGTATATCTCCTGCGGGGTGAGAGCTCCGGGAAAAACAGCAATGGCTTTATCCCGGCAGTAATCAACGACTTCGCTTATCAGAACAGGCAAAACAATAAAAGTAGCTCCGGCATCAAGGGCTTTTTTTGCATCTTCTAAATTCAATACTGTACCGGCTCCGATTGTTAGCCTATCTTTTGACAGGCGGACAAATGCCTTTATCAGGCTTACAGCCTGCTGGCTGTTTAAAGCAAATTCAATTGTCTTCAAGCCGCTGGCTGCAACACACTCAAAAAACGGCTCAGCCTGTTCTTTATCCAAGCCCCGGACAATCCCCATTATCGGCAGTTCTTTGAACTTACTGATGTCCATATTTGTAATAATGTCTCTGGGTTACGGTTATGGTTACGATGCCCGTTTCGTGATTCGGTTATGTTTATCGTAATTAATTTTTATAACTGACGTAACCGTCTAACTTAACCGATACGGGCCTCGTTACCCTAACCCTTACCGTTGATTGCAGTTACTCTCCAAAGCCAACATTAATAAGGCTTTCATAGAATTCCCGGTAATTCTCCTTTTTATCGCTGCTGCGCAGAGCCATAGCTGCCTTAGGATGCTCGTTCATCATACCGGATATGGCATAGGGAATAATATAGCCCCACTCTATTTCTTCGCGTAGAGGTATAAACTCGTTGGAAATGAGATCAAGTATCGGGCGGATATCAAACTTGGGATTTTTTAGAAAACCTATCAAAAGCTCCAAAGGGCAGTTACCTGCTGCCCGGCCAATGCCATAAATAGTAGCATCAAGATAATTGGCGTCATGGATTATGGCTTCTATTGTATTAGAAAAGCCGAGCTGCTGGTGGTTGTGTCCGTGAAAACCGACTTCTTTAGTCTTGATTATGCCCTTGAACCTTTTGACCAGGTGCTCTACTGTTTCCTGATAAAGGTTGCCAAAACTGTCTACGATGTAGATAACATCAGCCTTGCTTTCCTCTTCTATCTGATGCAGAGCCTCATCCAGCTCTAATCCCTGGTCCCGCGATATGGCCATGATGTTTATTGTGGTCTCATAGCCTTTTTCATGAAACTGGTTGACCATGTGTATGGCTTTGTCGATATCCTTCACATAAGAGGCTACCCTTATCATGTCTATGGGGCTGTCTTTTGCCGGCTTGACATCTTCCATGTCTACTCTGCCGATATCGACCATAACCGATAGCTTGGCTTTTTTCTCAATGCCGGAAACAATCTCCTCGATCACCTCATCATCGCAGAACTTCCAAGGGCCGTATTCTTTAGGCGAAAAAAGCTTTTTGGAATTGCGGTAGCCTATCTCCATATAATCGACCCCGGCTTCATTAACAGCCTTATAGACTTCCCTTACCAGGCGCTTGTCAAAATCGTGGTTGTTGATCAGGCCTCCGTCCCTTATTGTGCAATCTAAAACTTTAATCTGCTCGCGAAACATGGTTCAACCTCCTTTGATGAACTTCACCCCACTATCTCAAGGGCTTCTTTCAGGCGGCCATAAAAATTCAGGTATGAACGCTCCAGGCTGCCCAGAAGCTGCTTCAACATGGGGGCATCTGATTGATGCCTGTTAAAAAAACCTTTCTGCAGTAACACGCTTTCAACTTTTATTGATATTAAAAGAGCCTGGGCAAAAGTCAATTCTTTTTTCTTCCAGGCTGCGATCTGAGTGGTTATAAAATTTATGCAGTTTTGCAAAAAAACCATATCCAGCCTGCCGGGCATAAGGCCGAGTTTTTCCGGCCCCATGCCAAGATAAATCGTGCGCATCCAGCGGGTCAAAAGCTTTTTTTCCATATGAAGGGCAAGCCAGAAATCTCTCTTTAAAGGGTTCTTATCGGCAAAAAGCTTATAAAGGGAGGCGCTGGCTTCCTGATACTCAATAAATGTTTCTAAAGCTCTCACGGATATTAAGTAGAATTTTTTCTAATATTATCCTAACCAGCCAAAGCATCTTCCCGGCTCAGGTTTTTGCCGATTATCGACCAGCAAGCATCAGAAGTTGCCTTTCTTAGCTGTTTTTCCTGGGCAGGGTTTTCGTTTTTTATCTCTAAAGGAGAACAAACCTTTATCTCAAGCGTTATGGAGTCCTGTTTAAGTACATTCAAAAGATGAGGAAAAAACTTCATCGTACCATACCAGTAGACCAGGTCTCGGTTGCTGCTATCTATATCACAATGGTTGAGGCTCTTGTAAGTTACTACTAAGGGAACTATCTTAGCCCTGGCTTTCAGGGGAGCAGAAAAAAAAGAAGACTTAAAAGGAAGCAGCTTTTCTCCATTGGTAGATGTGCCTTCAGGAAAAATTATGATATTGACTTTATTTTTTAGTACCCCTGTTATCTTCTCGATCTCCTTCTTTATTTGTGCGGGATTTTGCCGGTTTACAAATACTGTATCGGATAAAAAAGTAAAAAAACCGAAAAAGGGCCAGCTGCGTATATCAGCCTTGGCAACAAATATGAGAGGAGTCAGGCTGGTGGCTACTATCCCGTCAATGTAGCCAAGGTGATTGCTGACTAAAAAAACACCCCGGGACTTAAGCAGCTCTTTTTGGCCGGTTATCTTGACTTTAATCCCCAGAATGAAGACAAAAATCCTGCCGAAAACATGGACAGTAAAAGCTGCTGCCCTCATTTTTATTACCGGCCAAAAGAAAAAAATAAGCCGCAAAAAAAGAAGAGTAAGAGAGCAGAGGAAAATACTCAAGAAAAGAAAAAAAGTCTTAAACAGCCACTTCATAAAAATCTATTCTTATAGAATGAATTCATGTATTTAGTCTTAAGCAGCATAAAAAAAACCGCTGTGTTAAAAACCGGTTCTTTAACCGGCTCTCCGCAGACTACAGCCCCCATTTTAAGATAAGATTGCATCAAGGCCGGCAAAAGCTGGATTATCTGGTTTTGGTCAATATCCTGGCCTGGATTATCATCGTAAGGATATTGCCTTGCCTCTCTCGGGTAAACTCTAAGCTCCGGCTGTGAATAATATTTTTCTTTGAAAAGCCTCTGGAACATGGATATCATTTGGGGTGTTGGATCATAAACGCTGGAACTTCCCAGAATATAGCTGACATCGTTATCTTTGATAAAGGCATTTATCGCCCTCCACATCAAGGGCACTATGCGTAATTTACGGTAATCTTCGTCAACGCAGGCCCGGCCCATTTCAAGAAGCTGGCCCTGGCAGTTTTTTTTAATATTGCTGATATCAAACTTAGTTTCTGCATAAAAACCTTCGCCCCTCTGGGCATCTGCACCTAAAAGAAGCCTGTAATTACCTATTACCTTGCCGGTTTTTTTATCTAAAGCCACGACGTGCATGCAGTAGGGATCGAATTTATCCTGATCTCTGCCCTGCGCCTTGAAAAAAATTTTCATCCTCAGCTCCTGGGCTTTTTCAAGAAGCTTACCGTCTTTAACTAATTTGATTTCTATATCGGCAGATGATATTTCCATATAAAATTACTTCATTTGATTTTAGCAACCATATTGCAGAATAAAAGGCCCTGCTCTGTGGCATCATCCAAGGCAATGTGTGTTTTTTTACATTCATCAAACCAGTCCTTGGGCATACTGCTTTTCGTAACCTCTAAAAAAGGCTTATCCAGAAACGCCCAGGCAAAAGTCTTTATATCAAGTGCTAAATAGGAAAAAGGGTTCTCGCCGGTAAACTTATAAAGATACCAGCTGATAAACATAAAATCAAATGAAGCAGGATAACCCACAAATACAGGCCGGCCGCAAAGTTTCTTAAGCCAGAGCAAATAATCCTGCATGGCTTTTTCCGGGTCTTGCAAGTCCTTGCGGGCTGCAGACCAGGCCTGCTTATGCCTTGCCCACCACTGCATGGTTTCTTTGTCTTCTATGGCTCCAGGAAGTGTCTCTAAGTTTACGGAAAATGTAGAGATAATTTCTTTATCGAGATTAAATGCTGCTGAGCCAAAGCTGAGCATGGAATAGACCCCGGGAATAGGCCCGTTAGTCTCCACATCAGTGCTTACATATACCTCAGCCATATTAATCAATTCTGCGGAAACATTGCTGATTTCGGCAATAATTGCATTGCCATAGTCGCTATCCTCATGCCCTCGGAAGGATTTTTTTGAGAGAACTCGCTTAAAACTTCAGCATAACGCTGTCCGGCGTTGGAAGCCCGGGGCTTAAAATTATCTTCAGCAGTGCTGATTTGGTCAAATTGCTCGGCCTGTTCATCGGTCATATTATTATACCTTTCAGCCAATTTTTCCATCATCGGGGCTGCTTTTTTCATGGCCTCTTCCATATAAACCTGGATCTGTTTGATCTTGTCCTGGTTGTTTTGGTAGTAATTTATGACCTGGCCCAAGCACTCTTGGGGAGAATCCATGTTAGCTTCTATGATGTCAGCTAAGCCCGTATAAAATTCATCTGCTATCGAAACCAGCTCCTGGGAAAAACATTGGCCGGTGAAAAAAACAGCTGCAGCCAGAAACAAACTTAAAAAAAATTTTTTCATCATGCACCTCCTTTTTTAAGCGGATAAGCAGTGTTAAATCCGAAAAACGAAATCCGAATTTCGAAACAATATCAAATGACAAAAATTCCAATGACAAAAACAAAGAAAGTTTAGAATTTTGAAAATTAGGATTTGTTTCGGATTTTGATATTCGATATTGGGATTTATAGAATTGTATAACATAACTACGCTCTAAGGTATTTACGCGATAGGCTTATTACAAACAAAGGGATAATAAACAAACCGGCAAGGGACTCTAGAGTCGAGCCTATCTTAGCTATCCCTACAGGAACAAAATCTCCATAGCCGACAGTGGTGAAAGTCACCACGCTGAAATATAAAGAATCAAAAAAATCAGGAGAAAAAACCTTCTGCGAGTCAGAAAGATGACAACTCATATAAAAAAAGCTGAATAAAAGGATTATCAGCAAGCCCGAGAAAAAAGTCTTGTGCGGACGCTCTCCGTGGCCCCAGATAATATAGGAAAAGGTCAATATAAACCAGGAATATAATTTTTTAAAAAAACCTTTTTCTTTGCCTGCTGCCGAAACCCCCGAGTTCTCAGGTATCTTTGAGGGCCGAAACAAAGCCAGGTTAAGAAACCTGCGCATGCTTTCTTTTGAGCGGTAAAAACATTTTGAGAAATCAAGAAACTCTCCGTCGCGCTCATGGGTTATGGCCGCATATTTAAAAAGCAAAGAAGCATATTCATAATCCAGGCCTTTTTGGGCTTCGATGGCTGCTTTTTCGTAGCAGGTGGCAGCATTGTAAAAAATATGTTCTCCGGATTTTTTACTCCAGCAGCTGGCTGCAGAAGCATAGCAAAGGGCAGACTCGCGATGGTTTCCTTCATGCCTGTAACCCTGGGCAGCTTTCTTAAAAAGCCGGAAGGCTTCTTCAAATTTCTCCTGGGAAAGAAAGGTGTAGGCCTCGCGTTCTAAAATTTTAGAATCCATGCTCATAATTTTTTATGCCTGCTTAAATAGAGTTTAAAATCTCGCTTATTACGCTTGCCTTGTTCAGGGTAAAGAAATGAAGCCTGTTTATTCCATTAGCCTTTAATTCAAGACACTGCTTTATGGTAAGCTCAATGCCGGCTTTTTCCATATCCTGCAGATTATGGGAATAACGCAGCATCTGCTCCTGTATCAACTTCGGCACAGTACACCTGCATATAGCAGCAAATTCCTTTAACTTAGCAATATTGGTTATCGGCAGTATACCAGGCAAGACTTCAATATTGATACCGGCCTTTTTCATCCTTTCCAGCATCGAAAAATAATGCCGGTTTTCAAAAAACATCTGGCTTACCGCAAAGTCAGCTCCGGCATCGATCTTTAACTTGGTAAATTCAAGATCCTGTTCAAGAGAAGATGTCTGGATATGCCCCTCGGGGTATACAGCAACACCGACACAAAAATCATAGTTCTTCTTTATAAATTTAACCAAGTCCAAACCGTATTTAAAATTCTGAGAGATCATCTCTCTGCCTTGAGCGCCGGCCGGCAAATCCCCTCTCAAAGCCATAACATTCTCTATGTCCCAGGATTTATATAAATCAAGTGTTTTTCTTGCTGTATTAAAATCAATACTTATGCAGGTCAAATGCGGCACGACCGTAAGCGACTTTTCCTGAAGCAGCAGCTTAACAGCATCTTTTGTCTGGCCATGGGTTGAGCCTCCTGCGCCACAGGTCATAGAAACATAGAGAGGCTTGTAATGGCACAAAGCCCTGGCCCGGGCCAGAAGTAAATCCTTGGTCTTGAAGTGTCTAGGAGGAAAAAACTCAAAAGAAACGCCCTGGGGTTGAGTTTCTAGGATTTGCTTTATTTTCATAATATTTGACAATTATACCAGAAGATTTTTAAATTAGAAAAAATATTATTGGAAAGAATCTTTTAACTCCTTTATCCTAAGCTCTATTTCCTTCAGACGCTTTTCAATGCTTTTTAAGGTCTGCCCGTATTCGATTATTTTTTCTTTATTATGATAACTCCTGGGATTTGAAAGTATTCTAACCTTTACCACCTTGTCAAGTTCTAAGGCTTCCTGTTCTTTACGCAAAACAGATATCATATTGGCCAGTTTTGCATTATGAGCCTTCCTTTTTTTTCTGGCTTCACGGTCAAGAAAAACCTGGCTTTTGGGCTTATCCCTGTTTTCCTTGTCCTTAGAAGTCATACCGCTGTCTGGCAGTCTTGTGTCTTCATTGCCTGCTTCGCCTTTTGTCCTGCGCCAGTAATAGTCAAATTCACCCGGATACTTAGTAACCTTTTTGTCTTTGACCTCAAAAACAGCATTAGCCACGCAACGCACAAAATGAATATCGTGGCTGATAAAGACAAGGGTCCCTTGGTAGTGCGAAAGGGCTTGAATTAAAGCGTCTACGGCATCAACATCTAGGTGAGTAGTAGGCTCATCCAAAAGTAGAAAATTGGGAGGGTTAAGCAGAAGTTTTGCCAGGATCAGCCGGCTTTTTTCTCCGCCGGATAGTATTGAAACTTTTTTTTCAACATCATCGCCGATGAAAAAAAAGGCTGCCAATAAAGTCCTGATCGATTCAGGGCTCTGGCTGCCTGAACAGGCATTATAAGCTTCCTCAAAAACTGTATTCTGGGGATTAAGGACATCGAGCCTGGTCTGGGAAAAATAACCGATATTTACGTTATGGCCTATGTTTTTGTTTCCTTTATCAATATCAACTACGCCGGCCAAGATCTTAAGCAAGGTAGATTTACCGGCCCCGTTTTCTCCTACCAAAACAGCTCTTTCGCCTCTTGACAGTTCAAAGTCAAAATCTTTGTAAACATTTATATCAGAGTAGGACTTGCTTATCTTGGAAAGGCTTATAACCTTATAACCGCTTTTAGGGCAATCGGGAAATTTAAAATTTCTGATGCTCTCCTTGCGGTCAGGAGGCACTATGATCTCGGGCATCATCTCGATAGCTTTCTTCTTAGCTCTTACCTGGGAAGCTTTATTGGGCTGGCCGTGAAAACGGTGAATGAACTCTGTGAGCTGCTTACGCTTTTTCTCCTGTTCGTTAAGCTGCTTTATAAGATGATTCCTCCTCTGATGCCTGAGCTTGTCGTATTCATCATAATTTCCTTTGACCTTTGTTATTAAACCCTGTTCTAAAACCAGTGTATAGTTTGTTACCTGGTTCAAAAAATCTTTATCGTGAGAGATCATCACAAAAGTCCCGTTAAAACTCAGCAGGTAATCTTTAAACCAAAGGGCAGCTGCCAGATCAAGGTGGTTCATCGGCTCATCAAGAAATAAAATATCATAAGGACAAGTCAAAAGTTTGGCCAGGAGGGTGCGCATCTGCCAGCCGCCGCTTAGCTCTTTCAGCCTGCGGCTTAAGTCTTTTTCCTTAAAGCCTAACCCAAAAAGTACCTTTTTTGCTTTATGCTCAAGATTAAAATAACCCAAAAACTCAAGGTCGTGCAATACCTCTCCGTAATGTGAAGTGCCTGCAAGGCCTTCGGTTTCAAGCCGGTCTTTTTCAGCCTTAAGTTCTTTTATGGCTTTATCGCCTTGGGTTACCTCAGAAAGGACAACCGCTTCAGAACTGAAACTTGCTTCCTGAGGAAGATATCCTATACGGGTATTTTTGTTTATCTGGATAATGCCGGATGATGCTTCCTTATGGCCAAGTATTATTGAAAAAAAAGTACTCTTTCCGGCGCCGTTGGGGCCGACCAGCCCGATTTTTTCTCCACGGTTTATTGACAGAGAAATATTTTTGAAAAGGTCCCTCTGCCCAAAACTTTTTGTCAAGCTGTTAATAGAAATCATGCTAGTTAGTCAATAGTCGGTAGTCCATAGCCCGTAGTTTAGGTAGTTGTGGGAGCAAGGCCTGCCTTGCTCTTTAACATAAATGAAGAGGTTAGATTTCGGTCTTTCTGATCAGCTCCCGGTAGTACTCATAGCATTGCTCATCAGTAGGTTCCTTACCCTGCCAGTGCTGGCGGTCTTTTTTAATTAACCCTGTCAGGTACTCCTCAGCTTTAACATGCTCTATAGAATGCTCCTCATGTATCATCCGGCCGCAGATATGGCATTTATACTTTCTTTCTTTGTTTTTCTCTTGGCATTTATTGCAAACTGCAGGATCATTTTTTGAAGGATGGACATTAAAAATTACTCTGGGTATTTTGCTCAAAAAGCCTCTTAAAGGGACACCGCACTGTTTGCATTTAAGCATATAGGCCTCCTATGATTATAACGGTTTTTAAAAATTAATATATTATACCAAAAAGCTGGCTATAGAGGGAGTTTTTTGAGTAATCTGTGATCAAGGCCCTGCCTTAATTCGATTTTCTGATCAAAACAGGCTATATATGTAGGCTCTGCTCCATCGACCCAGGCCCCACAATTGGC
>JAFGHG010000089.1 GCA_016939345.1 Candidatus Omnitrophota bacterium | reverse complement strand
TTTTAGCTCAAAACCTCCTTTTGAGTCTTCAATGCGTTTTTCAACAAATTTACGAACACCGGCAAAGAGGTTTGCCTCTACCTGGGCTATTATATTGTCTGAATCTGGGTCTTTTTGGACCAAAGAAAAATAAATATGGTTCTTGCCCCGCTGTTCGCGCAGGTTCTGGATTTCTCCGCATACCCAGACAGCGCGGGCAAACCCCTTGCGAAGCACTTCCCGGGCCTGCTGGTTTAATTCAAGAACCGTATAGACTTTATCAAGGGCAAAAATATTCTCTGGATTGAATAGGTTATCCATCTTAACAATCACACCTGCGATTTTATCCATTCATATGTCCGGCGCAAACCTTCTTCCAGGCTCACTTGCGGACTCCAGCCAAGGACATTTTTCATCAAGGTTATATCGGCATTCCTTCCTCTTACCCCTTGAGGCTTGCTGGTATCGTGGCGCTTAGTTATCTTTTTTCCAGCTATATCGGCAACCATGTCTACCAGTGCGTCTACACTGATCAGCCTGTCCTGGCCGAGATTAATCGGCTTGCTATAATCAGAAAGCATTAATTTAAACAATCCTTCTACGCAGTCATCTATGTAACAATATGATCTGGTCTGCTTGCCGTCTCCCCAGACTTCTATCTCATCAACATCTCTAGCCTTGGCAATTTTGCGGCAAATTGCTGCCGGAGCTTTCTCTCTTCCTCCTTCATAAGTGCCCAGGGGTCCAAAAATATTATGAAACCTCACAATATGAGTCTTCAAATTGTAATCCTGCTGATAATATTCGCAGGCAAGCTCGGTAAAAAGCTTCTCCCACCCGTATCCCGGCTCAGAATCAGCCGGATAAGCATCTTCTTCTTTAAGCTGTTTGACTTTTGGGTCTTTCTGCAGATACATAGGGTAGATACAGGCTGAGCTGGTAAAAAGATAGTTGGATACTTTGTTCAGCCTGGCTGCTTCAAGCATGTGAAGATTTATCAAAGCATTATTGCGAAAGATTACCCCATGATTAGCAGTGATATAACCAATACCTCCCATATCCGCTGCCAGCTGATATACTTCATTTATGCCTTTACAGGCTTGGCCGCAGTTTGAAAGCTCGCGTAAATCAAGTAATTGGAAATCATCTGCAGCTGAAGGCTCGAATTCTGGTCTTTTTATGTCTACACCCCTTACCCAGTATCCTTTTTTCTTTAAATAAGACACCAAATGATGGCCTATAAATCCTCCGGCTCCGGCTACCAAAACTTTGTTTTTCTGCATATTAACCTCCAGCGTTTAATAATCACTTTAATAAATAAGCCCGGCTAAAAATCAAGACTTCATCTACACTGATATCAGTTATTTCCTTTTTTTCAATAACTGTGTGCCCTATACCCCAAGGGCCCCACCGCCGGGACGACTTGGCTTCGATGTCAGAACGGAATAAGGCTATGACTTTTATGCCAACTGCTGCAGCCAGATGCATAGGCCCGCTGTCACAGGATATAAGGACCTGGCATTTTTTAAGTACAGAAGCCAGTTGCGGCAAATCTGTTTTACCGGTCAAATCAACCACATTAGAGCCTATACTGCTAAAGAATCGTTCTGAGATGGTTTTTTCGTTTTTTCCTCCGATAATTAATATTTTTCCGGCATGCTCTCTAGATAAAAAAGAAATAAGTTTTTGAAAATTAACAAAAGGCCATTGTTTTATAGGATCGCTGGTAAAAGGATGGACTGCTATTAGGCTGTCACTTAAAGATACATCGTGCAGCGCAAATATTTCCTGGGCAGGATGATCCTCTATTTCAAGACTGATCTTTCTATCTTCAATCCTTGCACCTGAGAGGGCTGCCAGCCTCAAATTATATTCAACCTCATGAGTAAGGGCTTTTGACTTTAAATCAGATATCTTATAGTTAAGAAGAAACCCCCACTTTCTTGAATAACCCACCCTTCTTGGGATAGCTGAAAGAAAACTTACGAGGTGAGAATCCTTGGAGGGGTTGAAGACAACGCTTAAATCATAATCCTCGCGCCTTAATTTATTACTTAGGTCTATTATCTCCTTAAAAGTATGTTTTCTCGGCTCAAAAGTAATGACCTTATCGGCAAAGCTTATTTTTTCTGCCAGTTCCTTCACGTAAGGATTCACAGCTAAAGTCAGCCTGCAATCTTTAAAGCTGTTTTTTAAGGCTTTAAAGGCAGGTATATTAAGCAGGAATTCTCCGAAACGGTCGTTTCTTATAGCCAGGATTTTTTTGATAGCCATTATCTAAATAATAAGTTTTTTATTTTCAGCTCCAGCATTCCTCTGAAAAATAAGTGCTTTACCCTGAATTTAGCCAAAGGCCGGTATAAATCTATCAAGAGCTTTAGAATCGGAGACTGAACCATATCTTTAGAGCGGTGAACGTCTAAAAACATTGAAGCAAAGAACAGCCGCGATAAAAACTTTTTACGCTTAACAGAATCCCAGATATCATCTCCGTAATCGCTCCTGGACCAATCCTCAAGTTTTTTCTTATGCAAAAAACCATCTTCAATTGCTTGATCGTATAAAGCAGTTCCCGGATAAGGAGTAAAGGGACAAAGCGGAGATATCAAAGAATTACGATTATCCTTCATCAGGCGAAATATAAGTTCTACTGTCTTTCTTATGTCCTCGCGGGTTTCGCCGGGAAAACCGCACATGAAATTATACTGCACCCGGACATCATGCCTTGACCACCTTTTATTTACCTCAAGTACATGATCTATATTAAGACGCTTGTTTACGCTTTTTAATATCCTTTCCGAAGCTGACTCTATGCCGAAGTGGACTTTTTTCATACCGGCCCTGACCAACAGCTCCAAATCCTGATCATCAAATTTCATTGCCGAACTTATACTGATACCTTGAAATTCCAGATAAACATCAAGCTTCTCATCTATTATGCCTCTGGCTATTGCTAGAGCTCTTTTGGTATCAACAAAAGTATTATCATCGATAACGTAAAAACTGCTAATATTATAAGTTTTATAGAGATATTTTATTTCTTCTACAACTCTCCTGGCATCAAAAGCCCGCCAGCGGTTCTTATTGTAGGCTGAGTTATAACAAAAACCGCACTGGTTGGGACAACCCCTTGCTGTTTCGATATAAAAAGTCCTACGGCCTTTAAACACCGGCAAATAGTTATTTATCTTAATTATATCTAAAGGTAACGGGGCAAGAGTATTTAAGTCTACAAAGGGGCGTGATTTATTCGCCAATAATACCCCCCTTTCTTTATACCAGATGCCGGCTATATCCTTTAAGTTCCTTTTCTCCTTTAAAGCCTTAACCAGCTCAAGAAATGTTTCCTCGCCTTCTCCAATTACAAGGATATCTATATTGGGGTTCTCCAATGTCGACTCAGGCAAAAGGCTTGCGTGAATTCCTCCCCAGATTATCGGGACCTTAGAAAATTGCTTTATAAATTTAGAAATCTCAAGGGCATAATGGATCTGCCTTCCGGTGATAGAGGTCAAACCTACACAGAGAGGTTTTTTTTCTAATAATCTACGAAGCCTCCTCCTCCAGGACCTTTCTATGCGGGTATCAATAAGTATTGTTTTAAATTCTTTAGCAACAAGCCTGGCTGAAGATAAAAGAGCCAGAGGAAGCGAGGGGTGGGACCTGACTTTATCCCAATCGCCTACCTTGGACTGGATCAATATGACTTCATCCATTGTTTCCTTTAATAATCTTGGCCAAAGCTAACTTGTATAATCTAAGGTAAAAAGGCAAAAGCTTAAGGACTTTAAAATCTGAAGTGCCTTTGGTCCGGCTTTTCCAGACGGTCGGCACCTCGGATATCTTAAAACCGGCAAAATAGGCTTTCAGGGCTATCTCCATAGAGATCTCAAAAGATTTGGAAGTTATCTCAAGGCTATCGATAACTTTCTTTTTATACATCTTAAAAGCATTAGGAAGGTCATTTGTGGGTATCTTAATCAACCAGCTTAAAGACCTGCCGGCCATGCAAGAAAGAAGCCCTTTTAGCCTCGGTCCGCCCTGCCGCCTGCCTCCTGGAGAATACCTTGAACCGCAAACAAGATCATAGCCTTCAAGCATCTTTTCATACATCTTTTTAATGGTTGCAACATCATCACAAAGATCAGCCATGACCGGAATAACATATTCTGTATCGCAGGTCAAAAAACCTTTTCTCAAAGCATCGGCGAAGCCCCTGCCGACATCGTTATCAATAAGATTTATGTTAGGATACTTTTTCATTAAATCTATTACCTTTTCCCGGGTCGAATCGCTGGAGTGGTCATTAATCACTATTATCTTATGCTCCATATCCAGGCCGTTCTCTATCTGCTCGATTGTATCGGCAATTATCTCTTCCTCGTTATGAGCCGGTATTATAATTGATATCTTCATTTTTTAATTTTATATATTTTAACCGCACTGTTTCCATCCCTTTCTTCGAATACCATTTCAAAAACACCGGGATGGTCTTTGGCCCAGTAATATTCAACAGGGAAAAGAAGCTCATCGGTGTGCTGAAGAGAATAAATAAAAAGAAAATCTGTTTTCCGGCAGCGTAAATTTTTAAGCCAGATCTTGTAGTCGGCTCTACCACGGTAATTATTATCTTGGCGAAAGTTTATATGCATGCTTTCGGCCCTATCCCATTGATATTCGGAATCCATTAGGTCATGAAGGTGTATGGGGTCTATAGAATTAACTGAAGTGTAATAAACATTATTTTTGTATTTTGTCCCATAAAGAGGATAAGGAACAGGCTTGCCTATATAGGAGATGTTATTACCGTCTGTATTTTTATTAAGCCAGGCCCAGGCTTTAACTGCTTCCGGCCAATAGCCCGAATAATCCTGCATAAGGACATAACGGGGATATTCGTTTTTAATGTAATATACATTAATCAGTCCCAAAAAAATTATAAATATAAACAGGCAAACATAAGCTTGGCGCCTGCTGATATTTAAAAAAAATAAACCTTTCTTTTTCTTGATGAAAACTACCAGGGCAAACAAAGACAATACAGAAACTATATCTGCAACAAGCTCCAGCCTTTTGCCGAAAGAAGAAAGACAGGCTAAAGCGCTTATAACACTAAAAGTCAATACTGCTTTTTTAGGTATCTTAATTTTATAGCAGGTATATATCCCGGCAATCATACCCAGACCAAGCATGGGATAGAGGTAGCGTGAATTGGGTAGAGGTAATATATAACGGTAAACAAAATAAAGGATCAAAGGCAGGATCATAAAATAATTATAAAAAATATCCCGGCTTTTTTCCTTGATTATCTTTACCGGCAATGACAAGACAAGACCGGGAATAATAAATAACAAAGCCTGGGGTCCAAGCCCTTCGCTGAACAAAAGCTTAGACAGCGAATAACCGCCTTCCTGGTTGCGGGAGGTAAAAGTGGCCCTGTCTATTACCCCTTTAAAGATCTCTTTGCCCATGATTGTCAGCTTCAAAGGATAAAAGGGGTTGCCGGCCTGGAGGAAATTCCTGATAAATGAATATCCGCCAAAACATCCTATAAGCACTAGAAAAAGCAAAAGGCCGAAAAGCTTGTGTTTTAAATTCAATTTTGCCTGAAAAAGTAAGATCAATAAAAAAGGGACAATCAGGAATACACAGTAGGCAAGAGCCGTGGTTTTGGTTCCTATCAAAATCCCTAATGAGAGTGAAAATAAAACAATGTAGTTTAAACTAAAATCTTCTTTAAGGCTCAAGAGAAAATTTGCTCCGGCAAAAAACAAACCGCCGACCATTATGTCTATGTAGCCAAAACGCAACTGCTTAAAGAAATTAGGCATGGCAACAAGAAGGGCTGCGGCAATAAAAGCATAAAGCCTGCTTAATCCCAGCTTTCGGGAAATTGAAAAAAGAGCTAAAAAAGAAATTATAAAAAAGGGTAACTGGCCGATATCGGCTATAAAATCACTTCTGAAAGGAAAAATCAGCCAGAGAAAGTAGAGTGAGCCGTTGATCGGATAATAAGACGGAAAGGGGTCATCGCTTACTACTATAGGATTATTTAGATTTGCGTTCTTTAACCATTCCACTGGAAAGGTAAAGTGATAATTAAGGCAATCCCAGCCAAAGGTCGGGCTGATCAAGTTTATATAAGTCTTTATAAGCCCTGGAACCAGGATAAGGATCGCTAAAAAAATTACTGTATTGCTCTGGAATAACTCCTTAATTTTTTTATTATTGTCAGGAAAGCTCAGGGCTTTCTTCCTGCTGCTTAAAAACCAGATAAGCAAAAAGACCAGCAGATTGAATAATATCAAATTCAAGAGATAAAGAATTCCTAATACGCCTAATACAAGTTCAGTGGCTATTATCAAAGAAATATAGAAGATAAATGCGCTTATTAATGAATCGATGTAGCCTCTGGGCTTAATAACCTTATAGGTAATAAGGTATGCTGAACCTACAACAGCCGCATTCATCAATAAAAATATTATAATTTCCATATTTAACCGTAAGATTCGACTCTCTCGCAGCCGTCAGGAGACAAAACTTTAACTTTTTTAAGTTTCAGAGACTGCAGCAAGATAAGGTTTATATAAACAGGGTTCATTATTAAATACCTTTTCCAAAGCCTCTTTGGCTCCTGGATAAATCTATAAAGCCATTCGAGTCCAGCTGAGCGCATCCATTTAGGAGCCTGGCGCAGCAGGCCTGAATGAAAATCAAAAGCTGCACCTACGGCGATCAAGGGCAGAGAAAGAAATTTTTTATATTCATAGACCCAGACTTCCTGGCGTGGACAACCCAGCCCTACAAATACTATCCCTGCTCCGCTTTTTTTTATATTTTCGATTATGCGGGCTTTTTCAGAGTCCGATATTTTGCGGAACTTAGAAGGTTCTGAACCAGCTATCAAGAGCTTTGGAAACTGAGACTTGAATCTATCTACTATCAACCCAAGGCATTCTTTTGTCGATCCGTAAAAATATACTGAAATGCCAGCCTCCTCCGCCTGTTTTAGCACCTCAAAGGTAAGATCAGAACCCCTTATCCGGTCAGCCAAGCTTACACCATGAATCAACCTAAGAGCCCAACGGACAGGCTGGCCATCGGGAACCACGAGGTCTATGCCATTTAAGCGCCGGCGTTGAACAAGATCATAGTAGCCGGTCATGACCCCATGGACAGCCAAAGCTGTAACAGCAAGGGTGGTCTTATTTCTTGCGCACTCTATTATCCTGTTTCTGGCATAATCTATATCAACCGCTGAAACTTGTACGCCCAGTATTGGAAATTTTCCTAAATTAACCATAAGAGATCAATTAAAACCTCTTGCTTTAAGCAAGCCCTCGGTTAACCGCACATAAGCATCAACTTGTTTTTGCATTGAAAAGTTGTTTTGGGCAAATGCTCTGGCTTTAGCAGAAAAACTTTCTTGGATCGCTAAATCATTAAGTATTTTTGCCAAGGCCTCTATTATCTCTTTATTGCCGGAGGCAATATAGCCGCTTTCCTTATCTAGAACAGCCTCCCTGCAGCCCCCGCTGTCGAAGCTGATAATCGGCAGACCGCAGGAAGCAGCTTCGATCAGGCTGTTAGGTAAATTATCCGCTTTGGTTAACGAAAGGTAGGCATCGCAAGCATTATAACATTTAACCAGCTCTTTATCATCCTTTATCAATCCGGTCTTGACTACTTTTACTCTATCCTCTATTGCAAGATATCCGGGTTCGACTCCGGCCAATAGAAAAGCCAAAGGAGACCTGATTCTTTGTTTCAGTTCTTCGACGATATCTGCTAGAATACGGATCCCTT
>JAFGHG010000003.1 GCA_016939345.1 Candidatus Omnitrophota bacterium | reverse complement strand
CTCCTCGTCATCGGGCAGATAAGACCTGGGACTTAATTTGTTTTCAGCTTCTTCTACCTGTAGTTTAAATATCTTTTCTTCTAGAAAAAGGCAAAGATTTAGATAATCAAGGCTTTTTTTGCCTGCCTTAAGGAATACCCCGTAACCTCTGAAGAAAAATAAGCTGATTAGAGAGACCAGCAAGACCACAACCACGACCTCAAATAACAATAAACCTCTTTTTTGTAATTTGGAATTTTTTATTTGGAATTTTTTAATCATTTGAGATAAGGCTATTGTATTTTTATCCTGCCGTCAAAACCATCGGAACTTATCTGTAAGATACTTTTGTCTTTATTGCTTATAGCTATATTAAACTCGACAGATGTCCCGTCGGGAAAAAAAATTACCCTGGAGTTATCGCTTTCAATGTTTATTTTTTCTGGTATATAAATCTTTTTTATGATATCTAAATCTTCGGATTCCTGCTGATTAGGCGGCTTGAGAGATGAATCAGCCAGATATAATATTCCTTGGTCAAACTCAAAAACTATTTCGGTTTGATGATTATTAAGTATGGCTCTTGACCGGGCATAATCCAGCAGAAAAAAAACCTCATCAGCAAAAGATTTAAGTGCTGCCGATTTAACTTTTTTATTGATTAAGGGAAAAGTGGTTCCCAAAAGAATAGAGATTATGGCAATTACCAGAATAAGCTCAAGCAGAGTAAAGCAGGCTTTCTCTTTTTGCGTTTTTTCTTTTAGGGTCATTGCCAACCAGTAATATCATCATCGCTGCCGATAGTGCCGTCTTTGCCCGAAGAAGCTATGTCGTAATCAATACCGTGATCGCCTGGGGTTTTATAATAATAATCTCTCTTCCAGGGGTCTTTGGGTAGCTTTTTAAGGTATGGCCCGTCCCAGCCCTCGGTTCCGGGGTTCTGGATAAGATCCTGCAGGTTCTGAGGGTATTCACCTACATCCATCTCATACATATCCAGAGCCGCCGGTATATTTGATTCTACGTCAGCCCTTGCCGCTGCTACCCGGGCCTTTTCAGCTTTACCAGCCAGGCGGGGGACTACTATCGAACCCAAGATCCCGATGATTATTACTACCAGCATCAATTCTACAAGCGTAAATGATTTATTCATAATAAACCTCCATTAGAAATTGAAGTCAATATCAAAAATCGGAAGCAGCATTGAAACGACAATAAAGCCTACAACAGCTCCCACTCCTAATATAAGAACAGGCTCAAGCATAGACATCAGACTCTTTATGCCCCGGCTTATCTGTTTATCGTAGTCTTTTGCTAAATTGGCTAAAACTCTGTCCATTTCTCCGGAGTTAGCTCCTATGGTAATAACATTTATGAAGGCAGCATTAAAAACAGTAATCTTTTTCATGGCTTCACTCAAAGAAAAACCTTCTTTTATCTGGCTTTCCAGTGTATCTATCTGGCTGCGGATAAAGAAGTTAGATACAGTATTAGTGACTATCCTTAATGATGCATCAATGGGGATATTATTCCTTAAAAGTATGGAAAGAGTCCTGCTGAAGCGGGTGATCTCAACTTTTTTGATTAAATTGCCGATCAAAGGAAATTTTAATTTAAGTTTGTCCCATTGAAGCCTGAACTGAGGCTTTTTCAATCTGCTTTTTAAGATAAAAAATATTCCTGTTATGCCGGCCAGGATAAAAAAAGCAAATCGGGAAAAGAAACCAGACAGTCTTACCAGGAAAAGAGTAGGCAAAGGCAGACTTTGGCCAATCTCATCGAAAATACTAACCAGGTTAGGTATGACAAATTGAAGAAGTATTACTATGGTAATCAAACCGACTCCTAAAATCAACAAAGGGTAAGTGGCTACTGAGATTATATTAGAGCGGAAATCAAGCTCATCTTCAAGGAAATCCGCCAGGCGGGTTAAATTCTCACCCAGGGAACCGCTGGCTTCTCCAATCTGGACCAGCGAACAATAAAGCTGGTTAAAAATACCCGGATATTTTGCCAAGGCGCTGTGGAAATCGCTGCCGTCCTTTATTTGAGCAGTTATATCTTCTATAACCGGCCTTAATCTTACCTGGTCGGTACTGGAAATCAAAGTATTTAAAGAAGGTAAAAGTGGCGAACCGGAATTTATCAGCGTTGAAAGCTGCTGAGTAAAATCGATTAATTCTTTAAGTTTGACTTTAGCCGGAACCCTGACGGCTGTTCTGTTCTCTTCAACAATTATCGGAAACAATCCTAACGAGCTAAGCTTGGCTGCTGCCTCTTCTTTGGTCAGAGCCTCAATCTGGCCTTCAATGACTTTACTGGCTTCTTTTTTAGCCTGATATGAATAAGTTGCCATCAGTTGCTTTTTAATACTTAAAATCCTAAATACGGAATTTTAATTTCGAAACAAATTATAATATCTATTTTTTCAATGGCAAAAACATGTTTTAAACATTATCCGCCACCTAAAAATAAATCTTCGCTTTAGGTTGATCTGCCTTTGGCGGAAGATTTTTAAAATTTTAACATTGTTTCGGATTCAGCTATTAGGATTTATTATATTTAAGATACTCTTATGACTTCACTTAAAGTAGTTATTCCGGCCAAAACTTTTTTTAACCCGCTCTGACGCAAGGAATACATCCCTGACTGGACAGCTTTTTCTTTAATAGCCTGGCTGGTAGCTTTATGAAGAATTAAATTCCGTATATCTTCATTGATCATTAGTATCTCAAATATAGCAGTCCTGCCCCGGTAGCCGGTAAAACGGCAGGCTTCGCAACCCTTGCCTTGATAAATATCCACAAAATCATCTTTTATATCCAAACCCTGCTCTTTAAAAGGCTCGCTGCTTGTCCGGCTCTTCTGTTTGCATTCAGAACATATAACCCTCACAAGTCTCTGGGCAATAACGCCTTCAAGGGAAGAAGCCACCAAAAAAGGCTCAATCCCCATGTCAATAAGCCTTATCGGTGCACTTGGTGCATCGTTAGTGTGCAGGGTTGAAAAGACAAGATGACCGGTCATGGCTGAGCGGATAGTTATCTCTGCTGTCTCAACATCACGGACTTCCCCCACCATGACAATGTCCGGGTCATGCCTGAGTATAGAACGCAGGCAGGCGGCAAAATTTAAACCGATTTTAGGCTGGATCTGTATCTGGGTTATGCCTCTTATCTGATACTCAACCGGGTCTTCGGTTGTTATTATCTTGATGCCGGGGAGGTTTCTCTTGCTCAAACAGCTATAAAGGCTGGTGGATTTTCCCGAACCTGTAGGGCCTGTCACGAATATTATACCGTGGGCTTTATTGATAAGTTCTTGTATCTTGGGTAAATCATCGTCATCAAAACCAAGGCGCTCAAGGGATAGAAGGGAGGTGGAACTTAAAATCCTTACTTGCACCGCTTCTCCTAAATAGGACGGCAGGACCGATACACGAAAATCAAGCTCATCTGCTTTGATTTTTATTTTTATTCTGCCGTCTTGGGGAAGACGATGTTCGGCGATGTCAAGATTGGCCATGACTTTGATCCTTGAGACAATAGCCTGATGAAACAGACGCAGTGACTCCGGTATAGGAATTTCATAAAGAAAACCATCGATCCTAAAACGTATCCTCAGCTCATCCTCAAAAGGCTCTAGATGTATATCGGTGGCTCTGTCTTCAATAGCCTGAGTAAAAATATGATTAACGAATTTAATGATTGAAGCATCTTCAACAGCTGACTCCAGGTCTTCAATGGTCGATCTTCTGAATTTCATCTTGTCTTCCATATCAGTCCTGGCCATGATATCTTCAAGTATCTCAGCTCCAACACCATAGTATTTATTTATCGATTCAAGAATATCTTCCTCATAAGACAACACCGCCTCTATTTCGGTATCAAGTAAGAGTTTGAGATCGTCAATCTTATGCATGTCCAAAGGATCAGCCAAAGCCACATATATCTTTTTGTTTTCGGTTT
>JAFGHG010000088.1 GCA_016939345.1 Candidatus Omnitrophota bacterium | reverse complement strand
TTATCTGGGATGATCATCTTTTGATAAAAGATAATATCTATATCAAGAGTTTCATCCACCTTGACAAGATATTTACCCAGGATTTAGGCCAGGGCGTAGGAGTAAAATTTAATTTTTACCGGCCCTTGCAGCTCTTATCCTATTGTTTAGAATACCGGCTTTGGGGCTTGAATGTCACAGGCTATCACCTGGTCAATGTTTCTCTTCATACCGGCATAGCTTTACTGCTTTATCTTTTAGTTTACCTTCTAAGCCGTAAAAAGCTGGTTTCTTTTTTGAGCAGTATTTTATTTTTAATTCACCCCCTGGCTACAGAAACCGTTTGCTATTTATCTAATAGGGCCGATTTATTAGCTACGAGTTTTATGCTTGTTTCCCTTAATTTGTATATTTTATGGATAAAAGGAAAGCATATAGGCCGTGGTATTTTATCTTTGCTATTCTTTCTCCTTGCTCTTTTTTCTAAAGAAACCGCTCTAATCTTTCCTTTATTGCTGGTTTTCTATAATTGGGTTTTTCTGGAAAAAAATGCTTTTAAGAAAACCGTTCCTTTTTTTACCCTGTTATCTCTTTTTATTCTATTTCGTATTTTTTTTGTTTCTTCTTCGCTGTCGGTTTTTAAAAATATTGACAGTTTTTACCAGAGATTGCCTGGTTTTTTTTCAGCTCTTTTATCTTATCTTAGGCTTCTTTTCTTACCCATAAACCTGCACATGGAGTATGGTAAGAAGCTGTTTTACTGGCGGGATTTTACCGTAGTTACGGGAATTTTGTTGTTTATAGCTTTGTTCTATTATGCTTTGCTTTTGCCTAAGAAAAAACCGCTTGTTGCCTTTTCTTTGGGCTTTTTTTTAATCGGGCTTATACCTATAAGCAATATATTTCCTTTGCCTTTCTATATGTCAGAACACTATATCTATTTTTCCTCTTTAGGGTTTTTTATGGTTTTAGGCTATTTTTTGACACAAGGCTTAAGCTATAAAAAATATAAATATCTTGTAGGTACGGCAATAGCTTTTTTAAGTTTTATTTTTCTGATCATGACCATTTCACAAGCAAAATATTGGAAGGAACCAATATCTTTTTACCAGAGAATACTAAAATTCGAGCCCAACAGTGCCCGCATTCATCATAATCTGGGTGATGCTTATCAGGAAAAAGGCCTCTATGATAATTCTATTGAGCATTACCTTGACTCAATTGAGCTCGATCCGGGCAATGCCAGTACTTATACCAATCTGGGAACTGTTTACGGGTTTTTGGGCAAGGATGATTTAGCGATCAGTTTTTATAAAAAAGCAATTGATGTTGATCCTGGGTATGCTCTTGCCTATAATAATCTAGGTGTAATTTACCAGAGGAAAATGGATTTTCCGAAAGCAGTCGACCTATACAAAAAGAGTTTAGAGCTGAATGACCACTACATAAAAACCTACATAAATTTAAGCATCATTTACATTATAACTGGAGATTTTAGCAAGTCTCTTGCGGCCAGCAATAAAGCCTTGGCTTTAAATCCTTATTCAGTAGAAGCATATGTAAATAGAGGCGTAGCTTTATTCAATCAGGGTAAATATAATAAAGCCTTGGACAGCTACAGCAAAGCTGTAGAAATCAATCCAGATTATCTGCGCATCTACTATAATATCGGTATAGCCTACACTTTGCTTGATTATGACCAAAAAGCAATCGCTAATTTTAGAAAAGCTACCGGATCCCCGGAAGTTGCAGTTGATGCTTATTATAATTTAGGAGTTCTTTATAGGAAGAACGGCATGATCAAAGAAGCAATAAATGCCTTTTTAAAGGTGGCGGAAATTGCCCCAGAAGCTGATGTCTATAATAATTTAGCTATGATTTATTATGAACTAGGGGACTTTGAGCAAGCCAAAGAATACTTTAATCAGGCAGTTGCTTTAGGCTCGGATAACCCTTATCTTTATAACCTGCTTTATCCTTCCCCAGAAGTTCAAAAATAATTGGCTGATCCTTTTTATGTTTTATTGGATGATCTTATTGTGTATTTCTAGAAGTCTTTTGTATAAAGCGTCATAGGTATTCTTTCCTAGGAGAGAATGAGCTAAAAATTTATTTTCATATATTTTTAGCATCCCGTTATCCTGATAGAACACAACCAGAAAGCGGCCAAAGTATTGAGTACGTTTGGTAGCGGTTATTGCCAGAAGGAAATTTTTCTTATCGTATTTGTTATTCAAACCATCAACCACCAGTGATATCAATTCTTGTTTTTTGATGAGTAAAGGAGTTGAAGCCTTGATTTCAAAGGTTTTATTTCTTTCTTTAGTTTCCAAGAAGGGAAGGGGTGAAACTGTTTCAAATATATAGTAATCGCTTAATTCCTTCAGGTCACCATATTTTCGAAAAGAAGGATCGAGCAAAAATAGCCTTGGTTTTTGCATAAAAGGGCGCTCAGTTATTAAAAGAGCATAATGGGTGCTTTTTGGAGTAAGAAAGTATCCTGAAGCCGCTACCCTGACAAAATCCACCTTAAATTCTTCGCTGAGTAGAGGAAGTATTTTTTGATATACATAGGCGGCCAGAACCCCGCATATTCCGTAGCGGCCGTCTTTAAGGACGACATTTCCTTGCTCATCAAATGTACGGGCATTAAGGAGTGTCCAGGAGTTTTCTGTGAAATTAAGGCTCAGCCCGACTTCCTTGCTCAGAAAATCTTCTATGGCTGAGTATCGCAAGGGGGCAATGATTTCTTTTATTTGGTCATGATAGGGCGCTTCTGAATTAACCGTTGAAAGCCCTAGTTCTGTCCAATTTTTCTTAAACCAGTCTGCACCCAGGAAGTATCCTTGGATTATGACGATTAAGAAAAGAATGAGAGATAAGGCTTTATAGCAGAATAGTTTATTTTTTGATCTAGTGAGATTA
>JAFGHG010000087.1 GCA_016939345.1 Candidatus Omnitrophota bacterium | reverse complement strand
TTTACTTTTTCTTCTTTTTTACTACTTTTTTCTTGGCTTTTTTCTTTGCTCCGCTGCCTTTTTTAGCACAACCCATTGTCTCACCCCCTTTTTTACTCTCCTAATTCCTCGATAACCCTTATTACTTTTCCTCTCTTGACCATGAAGGAAACAGTATCATTTTTTATCTCTGAAGTCCAGTCTTTGAATGTAAAAACTTCAGTATCGTCAAGCTTCTGGTAATCTACGAGATTGGATTCGTTAAATCCCATGTCTTTTAATTCCTGAGGTATCTCAGGGTCAAAAGCCTGAAGGCTGAAAGTAAATAAAATTAATACCAACGATAAAATCAAAAATTTTATAGGCATAACTTTATCGTCTTTATTTTACTACTAAAAATCAGAAGATTAAAGAAAAAAACTTTGCTTCAGGGTTTTAAGACCTTGTAAAGGGTAAATATCCCTAATACTATGGTTAATACAGCAATGGCCAGCTTCAGTCGTTTCTCGGTGATGGCTTTTACACTTTTTACCGAAAACGGAACTGAAAGCACAGCTCCGGTTATAATAAAAAGCGCAAATTGCATATCCAAGGGTCTTTTAGAAACCAAAATATAGGCTATGATGCCAACAGCGCAAGTCAGGCCTTCAGCCAGAGATGTTATGCCTATGGCACTTTTACTTTCTACTCCAGAAAGTATTTGTCCGCTGGTAACAACCGGGCCGTAGCCTCCTCCGCTTACCCCTTTGTTAAAAGATGCCAAGAGCCCAAGACCTATAATCTTTTTCCACGAAAACTTAAAGCTTTTGTTTAAACAAATAAGTATGAAGATCCCCATAGAAAGGACAAGAAAGCCGATATAAAGCTTTATCCATAATTTAGGAATATTAACTGCTATAAAAACGGCTGTTATGGTCCCGATCACACTGCAAACACCAAGTATCAGGGCAACCTTTAAATGCAAAGGCGCATCCCTTTTAAAGGTTTCAAGATAACCCAGGTGTTTTAACTTCTGGGCTATCTCTGAAAAGCTGGTTTTCTCAGGCATAAAATTAACATTACCTTCCATATGATGAAACAACGCCGCTAATAATCCTGTTATCAGCTCAGATACAAGTATAACCGGTACTATTTGCAAAGGCTCATAGCCCATTATCAAAAGGACAGGAGTCAATGTAGTGCCGTAGCCCATACCCAAAGTTGAATCCATATATTCGCAGATAAAAGCAAATATTATAAGTAAAAAAGCAAACCACAAACAAAACCCCATCCACATACCTGTCCTCCTTTCTAAAAAAATAGGCTAGAAACATTTTCCATGTTATCTAGCCTCCAGTTTTCTGGTCAGCCAAAACTCTGTATTAAAGGCTCACCGCATTCTGAGCTTGCTTATTTTATCTATCTGGATTATTTTACCGTCTTGAATATGGATCTGGACAGAGCCATGATCTATCTCTTTTATAGCCTTTAGAATATCTTCTAATATAATGCGGCTGGGGTCTGATTTTTTTTCTAAAGCCTTATCCGGATTAGAAACCATTATATTTTTTGTTTCCATATAATCACAATAAATCAGAAATCTTTAATTTCTCGACCTTTTTTGAAATATAATTACGCATCTCAGCAAATACCTTCATGACCTTTTTTTCTTTCTCAAGCGGCGTATGCTCAAAGAAATACTTGCTAACAGATAAAGTCGGCGCCAGGGCTCCGTCCATCAGCCTTATTATATCGGCAAGGCTTATTTTTTCTGCGGGACGTGCTAACCTGTACCCGCCCGATGAACCTCTCTTTGTCTTTATAAAACGGGCCTGCCTTAAGGAAAAAAACAGCTGTTCTAGATATTTTTTAGAAAGTTCGTACTCTTTGCAGATCTCCTCTATTTTTATAAAAGTATCCTTTTGATTGCGGGCAATATAAATAAGGGCCAGGATAGAATATTCGCTTTTTGTGGTTAACTTCATTTAAAAGACCTTTTAAGTTAATATATTTTATACTTTGTATATAGACATAGTATACAATTATATTATTTCTGTCAAGTAAATTAATATATTTTAAAATCAGCCGGTTAGATAAGCATAAACTGCGCTAGAAAAGGCGAATGGCTTATCGGCCAGGTTATTGCTTAACTTCTTCATAAACCCAGCCTTTGCCATAAAGACATTCCTTCAAACATCCATTGCGGTAGCTTTGCCGGGAATAGCTGTCGGGGTCATCGCTTTTGTCAAGATATCTTGGAGGCTCATACCCAGAAGACGTATTATCCACAGCCACATTTTGCTGCAGTGTGATATTTGTGTTTGGCATTGGTTTTGGATATCTTTGCCAAGCCAAGTCATTGGCCATCTTCTCGCACTCTAACTTTTCCTGGTAAAATATTTCTCTTGTTTTAGATGGGTGGCTCCATTGCATCTGCGCACAGCCTATTAGGAAAACAAACGACAATAAAATAACAAAGACAAAACTTCTTAGTCTATAAATCATATCTGCCTCCTCTCATGACCCGCCCGTAAGATAAACTGCTATTCCATCTACAGGAAAGGCAAGCGCACCATAAAAAACAACCTTACCGGTTACCCTCCAGTCACCTGGCACACTCATGTCAATAGCATCATTAATTGCCTTTGCCTGGGCCTCATTAACCCACCAAAGGTCAAGACTGTTTCCGGCTGTAAATTGATTTTTGTCTACTGAGCCGTCGCCGTCTAAATCAAAATCCCAAAGTATTTGACTGGAAACAAATAACATATCGCCTATATAAGCATCTTTGTTGGTCAGCGGCCTATCGATATAGGGCCCGTCCCAACCGGGAATCGCATTGGCCGGAGGGATTACCGAAAGATTGTGCATATTCCAATTAGCAATCGGAGCGTTGGAGAATTCTGAAGCGTATCGGCCGGTATCGCTATAATGGAGTCTGCAGGCATTGGCTATAGTATCAAACAGCTGAGCCAGTTTTGCTGCTCTTGCTTTCTGCCGTGCTGAAAGTATAAAAGGAACCATTACCCCTGCTAAAATGGCAATAATGGCTACGACAAGTATGAGCTCTATCAATGTAAAACTCTTAGATAATTTCACAATTTGAATTATTGTTATTATTAAAAATTACCAATAAAAATACTGATATCATCCCCTGGCATTGGTGCCGGTCCTTCAGGAATGGTATTGGGCCCATAACAGATATATCCCCACCTGTTAGGGAAGCCCATTGCTATCCATATATCGTAATCAGTACCCCAGGGGTCTTTTTTTAACTCATCCACATAAGGCCCGTCCCATCCGGGAATTGGAGTAATTATTAAAGGGGGTGAGTTACTGATCAAGCTCTCTGGAGCAACTGGCATAGTGTAACCGGTATCAGCTCTTAATTTTAAATAAGCAGTTTTTAAAGTATCTAAATCGTTCAGCGCTTTGGCTGTTCTTGCTTCATGCCTAGCGCTTAGAATCATCGGCACCATAGACCCAGCCAATAAAGCTATAATAGCCACGACTAGTATAAGCTCGATCAGAGTAAATGCACTATGCTTAAATTTGCAAATCATACTTATCTATATACCAATATTCTAACTAACTTTTATTAACTTTATTCAGCTATAAATAAACTTAACACAATATCTATTACGCAAACTAAGCTATCAAAACATCCTATTACTCTCTATACTGCCTCCTTTTCATACCCATGTTATATGGAAAGTGTTCTTTAACGCAAGGATTGGTTCTATCAATGTGAAGGCTTTGGATGGTATAACTTTTAGCAATTCTTATATCTAAAAAACATAATTATCGATATAATCCACAATATGATCAGTACAGGCGAAATAAACATTTTAGCTAAAGCTATATTGGATTTGCCAGCTAAATACAAACCGACCATGCATCCAAAAAATACTAAAGTCCAAATATCCCTTTTCTTCATGCTTATTCCTTTTTAATTATTCTATACCTAAAACGGTGAGATTTGAAGGAAAAATACTAGCCTGCCTGCCCTCAGCTTCTCCTAGAGGCGGACCCGCAGGCAGTTATCTGCTTATTTTAAATTGTTAATTGATAATTGTTAATTGGATTACTGGTAAAGGCTAAGTAGGCTATACCAGAGCATGGCTTCTGGTAACTCGCCTGATAATTTTATTTCATCTTAATGTTATAAAAATATATAATCATCAGGTCCGAAACAAGAACAATACTTTGCTTATAATGCAAGACGTCTCCGGTATATCGCCAATCACCGGCATCATTTTTATCTAAGACATCATTCACTTTCTTTGCGGCATTTTCTGGAACACCCCAGGCATAAAGCAATCCATACCCTGTATCCCCAGCACCGGGGATCCACCAGGTTATATAAAATTGACCTTCATAGGGATTGTCGTTAGCTGACAAAACATGGGAAATGTAAGGGCCGTTCCAGCCTGGAATAGGCTGGCCATTGGCTGGCTGTGGCCACATCCATGAAGAAACAGCTGCATTTTCTGAAAGCTCATTATAGCTTGTTCCTTCAATCGGCAGCCTGCCTGTATCCGCATAGTATTTTAGGGCTGCTTTCTTTAAGGTTTCAATGGTTAGAACCAGCTTTGCGGCTCTTGCGTCTTCTCTGGCTGAAAGGATATTTGGAGTCACAACCGCGGCTAAAATAGCGATGATAGCCACGACCAGGATTAGCTCAACTAAAGTAAAACTTTCATATTGCTCCATGGTTTTGTTTTAAGCTGATTGGAAGAAAATTTGAAAAGTATTAAAAATTTGAATTTAATCAACTGCCTCCTGTCAAATAAATTATTACCCCCCTCAATCCCCACATATCATAAAACCTGAGCCTGCCAGTATTCTTCCAATCACCGGGAATATTTGCATCAATGGTTTCATCAAGAGCTTTGGCTGCTGATTCCTGTAAAAACCAAAAATCCATAGAATTACCGGGTGTCATATCATGCTTATCTATGGTTCCGTCTCCATCTAGGTCAAAATCCCCCATCATCAGGTTAGAAATAATGAACCTGTCACCCAAAATAGCATCTTCGGAAGTTAAAGGCCTTTCAATATAAGGACCGTCCCAGCCGGGAATGGCGCCTGCAGGAGGAACTACTGAAAGCCGGCGTTGAGCCCAATTGTTAACAGGCCCATCTGTTGTTTCACCGGCATACTGTCCGGTATCAGAATAATATAACATACAGGCCTTAGTTAATACATCAAGTAACTGGGCAAACTTAGCTGCTCTTGCCTTCTGCCTGGCTGAAATTATAACCGGCATCATGGCCCCGGTAAGCATTGCAATAATAGCCACAACCAGGATAAGTTCGATCAGAGTAAATGCACTATGCTTAAATTTGCAAATCATACTTATCTATATACCGCTATTTTAGATCACTTTTGTTAGATTTATCCATATTTAAATAACCCCGCCACTCTATCTATTACACAAACTAAGCTATCAAAACATCCTACTCCTGTTTATACAACCTGCTTTTCATAGCCATGCTATAAGGAAAGTTTTCTTTAATCCAAGGCTGCGTTCTGCCAATGTTAAAATTTTAGTAATTTTAATTATCTTATTTTACTCTCAATTTAATTAGTTTGAAAGAAATTTAAAAATTTCCCTGAAAACCCGTAACCGCCAAGCCCTGATTGGCAGAATGGCATCTGCAGAAATAACTTGTTTTGTTTGCCTGAAAAAATATAATAATAGCTATGGGTGCTAATAAAGCAAAATATATGGCAATAGCAGGATTGGTTGTTTTATTTTTCTTTATCCTGCTTGCTGATCCTGCCTGTTATAGCCAAACTACAGCCAAAAAACGCCTCTTAATAATCAACTCATATCATAAGGGCTACACCTGGAGCGATATTATCGCAGATACCATTGTCGACTATTTTGACCAACATGCACCAGGTGAAGCTGAAATAAAAAAATCCTATATGGACACAAAACTGAATACATCTGAAGAATTCAAAAAAAACGCTGGCATTAAGATTAAACAGCTCATTGAAACATGGAAGCCCGATGTGATAATCGGCTGCGATGATAATGTTTCCAAATATGTTATTGCCCCCTACTTTCTCGATGGCGACATCCCTTTTGTATTCTGCGGCTTAAATGATGACCCGGCAACCTATGGTTTCCCGGGCAAAAATGTTACGGGCATACGCGAGGTGGCTTTGATTAAATCCCTTTACAGCCACCTTGAAAGATATGCCCGCGGCAGAAGAGTGGGCTATCTTACTGCCGACAAACCCACCCAAAGGCTTATGGCTGAAATCGATGAAAAGCAGCTGGGACGGCCCCTTGACAAGATTTATTTTGTCAAAGACTTCGAGGATTGGAAAAAATATTTCCTGATGATCCAGGATGAGGTGGATATTTTGCTGATGATTGATGTTTCCATAGTGCCAGAGTGGGATAAAAAAGAGGCTATAGAATTCATACAGAATAATATAAAAATTCCTAACGGAGCCACTTCAGAGCTCTCTCAGGAATATGTTTTACTTTGTATCTCCAAATGGGCCAAAGAACACGGCACTTGGGCCGCTGAAGCAGCTTTAAAAATCCTCGATGGCAAGAAGCCCACTGATATTCCAATTGTAGTCAATAAGCAAGGGCATTTATCGGTAAATTTGATTTTGGCCGACAGACTTCATATAGTATTTTCCCCGGCAATATTGCGCGCCGCAGAAACCATAATAAGAAGGTAAAAAACAAAAGGAACATATACCTTATTTACCTGATTAAGCATTGTGTCAAGCGTTACGGTTTATTTTTAAAGCGGTGCAAGTTTGATCCTGAGTTCATCAATAATTAATGTATGTTGCACATCTCCTGTAACAGCCCAGAACCCTGTATCATTTTTTTCCAGGATTTTATTAATCTCCTCGGCATCGCTACGAGGAACACCCCGTAGAATAAGAAATATCCCGGTGTCAACCGCTGGCGGAACATTGGTTGCAACATGAATTCCGCTATTATATGGCCCGTCTCTTCTTGATAAGGGATTAGAAATGTAAGGGCCGTCCCAGCCTGTAATAGGCCCTCCACTGCCTGGATTGAAACATTTTACATTTGAGTATAATTCATGACAGGTATTTTCAGATGATTCGTAAGGGCCGAAACCAGCCTCAGCATAAAAAAGCTTAGCAGCTGAACGCGTGGCTTCATACAATAAAAGAACCTTAGCTATCCTTGCTCTCTGCCTGGCTGAAGAAATAAATGGTACCATAGCCCCGGCTAAAACAGCAACTATTGCCACAACCAGGATGAGTTCGATTAAAGTAAATGTTTTGGATGGTTTCACAAACTTATTTTACACCCCAGGCTGGGGAATTTGAAGCAAAAAAGCATAAATCTAAAATCACAAATAACAAATCCCAAATAAAAAACAATAATTTCTATTTAAGGTAAGATATTTGTTTGGATATTTGTGTTTGGGATTTATTTGTTATTTGGAGCTTGGAATTTGGTTATTTTCAAGCGCATTTGTGCGCAAAGAACTGCCTGCCCTGACTGAACATAGTAAATCGAATGGGTCACCTTTTGCCTTTATTACTATCTTCCATCAAGGAGATGGATGGCGAGGCAATTCCAGTTCGGAAGAAAATGTGGGTAATATTCGACCCTCCCCCTGCTCTGCCAATTATTATCATTAAGATGGTTATCTACTATATCATTGACTTTTTTGGCAGCACTCTCAGGAACACCATAAAAATACAAAACATTACCAGAACCCGCTCTTTCATCAATCCCATCACCATCAATATCGAATGGATGATCACCTGCAGACATATCATCATTAACTCGAATTTGTTCACCGTAAGGATTATCATCTGGATCAATGGGATTACTTATATAAGGTCCATCCCAACCAACAACACCATTTGCATAATAAAGATCATGCAAAAGAGGCGGTGGAATGGCTAAAATAGAATTATGCCATTCTCTAGGATATTCCGCAGTGTCAGCATAATATCTCTCACAAGCGGATTTTAAAGTCTCAGTCAAATGCAGTATTTTGGCTACTTTTGCATCCTCCACAGCTCCTTTTACAATCGGTATTATCGCCCCGGCCAGTATCGCAACAATAGCCACAACCAGGATGAGTTCGATTAAAGT
>JAFGHG010000086.1 GCA_016939345.1 Candidatus Omnitrophota bacterium | reverse complement strand
GTGAAAAAACTACAATCAAAGGGTACTTTTTGTTTGTATAAATCATACTGGGAAAATAAATCAGAACCTTTCGTGAATCTATAAGCATGGCCTTAAGCAGCAAATCAGAACCAAAATCTTTGGATGTTGAATCCGAATCCTTGCTGACTGCCTCCTTTGGGCTGTCTGGCTGTGGCTGATCAGGCTCGGTTGGTATCTCTAAAATCGAAATTTTCTTTGTTGCAACATCTATAAGCTCTACGGACGTTGAATTTATTTGAACTACTCTTTTATTTCCGACCAGGCCTCCCTGATGTATTATTTCACCATTGATAACTGCAAGAGGCTTTTCGCTGTCATAAATAATGCCCTGCAAAGAAATTTCTGCTTCTTCAGGAAACTGGTTGTTTTGGACCTGTTCTTTTTCTGCTGTCTCTGTGGCTTTAGACTCTTTGGGTTTTGCTGTGATCATCTGGTCTGGGGTTCCTGGTTCGCAACCTGTAAGAAAAAAAAGAGAATAAAAAAATAGAGCAGATAAAAAATAGGCCTTGAATAAATTACTAATTTCAATCTTCATCCATCATCTTTTTACGGCGCCAACGCTTAAATAATTTCTTTGCTGAAAATTTATTCCTTGCCCTGTAAAAAAAAAGATAAAACTTTAAATCTTCCCTGTTGCCTATACAATCTAAGATCAAATGCCCGGTATAGCCTATGACCGCAGCAATAAGATAAATATTGGCTAACCATAAAGCCGTTATCCAAAGCAGACAGGCCAGTTCAATGCTGTGAAGGAATAGATAAATCTTTTTGAAGTTGTGCTTACTCTTGGCTTTTTCGTCTTCCTGACTGGCATAAACTAGTTTTTTAAGGCCATAAAGGTTGAATCCGTAAAGCCTTCCGAAATCTATAATATGATCAATGTCTATAAGTATGCCGCTTAAGAAACATGCTGCGGCTGCCAGTAATGATTTTGTAGCTAGATAGGTTATCGTGGAAAAAACAAATGAGCCAAGGATGTGTTCGCTGACTTTCATAAAGGAAGGCGAAAGTACAGATATTCTGCACTTTTAATAATATTTTTTGTAATTCTGATACTTTTTATCTCTCTCCTTTTTTAGAGAATTAATCTCGGGTGCCTCGTCTTCCTTAAACCCTTCTTTGCTCGCGTCGACCGGATAAAGCTGTTTTATAGTGTCTTTTATCATTGCTTCTGTCCTGATAAGGTTATTGGCAATACGGCCTTTATCTTCAGGTGACAGCTGGTCGTTGTATGCATCTGCTGGATAAAGCTGTTTTATAGTGTCTTTAAGCATGGCTTCTGTATTAATAAGGTTATTGGTTTGCTGGCCGCTTATCTCATGGGATTTCCGGGCATGATTTATGCTGGCTTGAGGTTCTTCTAAGGTTTGAGTGCTCAAAGGTTTGGCCTCGGATCCGGAAGAAATGCTTTCTACCTCGCTAAGGGAATATTTTTTTAAAAAACCGGCGGGATCTTTTATTCTTATATAAGCGCCTGTTTCCTCTACGATTTTGCCTTCTATGACCTCTCCCGAATGAAGAACGACTTTATCAGCGAAACAATAAAAATCAAATATAGCTGCAAAGAAAAAAAAGATAGTTAATATCAGCAATAAACTTAATTTTTTAGACATTATTAAAACCAACTAATAAGCAGAATCGGTTTTTATAAAACCGTAATATAAACCAACAAGCATTAAAGCTACAACAGTAACTATCCTTACGGCTATGGGATCAAAAGCTTCTCCGGGAACAGCCAGCTTGGTTTCAAAAATATTTTCAATCTTGGTGCTGGCTAATAAAACAAGTGCATTGACCAGGCAGTAAGAAAGGCTCTTTTTAACATCCCAGAAACGTAAAAGAATAAAAAAAACCAGGATAAAAATAGTCCACATGACTACATTATCAAAGTTAAACTCAAAGTTAATAATTTTATCCAAAGATTCAATAAAATAAGCTTTAAAGGCATTGCCGCTCATCACTCCCTCCTTATTCTATAAAACCTTCTGTGCTTCTTAAAGCCTTTAAATGATGTTTTATAGACTCGATTTCAGAATCAGTTATATTTTTGAACTCTATACCGGTATCAAAAAATACTTCATCTTCTACAAACTTACTATCTCTTTGCTTTACCCAGATTACTTTACCCCGGCAGTTTATAGGTTCCTGCTGTATATAAATCTCAAGCTCTGTCTCTGTAGAGACCTTAAGCTCTTCTTTTATAGTAACCTTGACTCCGCCTTCACTGATATCTTCAGTATAAGCTGAAATGGCCATCATTTCAGGTATATATAGATGTATGGTGAAGGGGAACTTTATGCGTATAAACCTGCGTCTGTTTATCGAATCCCGCTGCATAAGCCTGTTCTCCTTGCGAATTTTTTTCTCGATTAATTATTGGCCAGACCCAAAGAAAAAAGAGCCTGTATTGCAACCAGCAGATCATCGATGCCAACAGGTTTAACCAGATAAGTGTCAGCATGAAGTTTATACCCTTTTTTTAAATCTTCTATTTCGTCTTTTGCCGAAAG
>JAFGHG010000085.1 GCA_016939345.1 Candidatus Omnitrophota bacterium | reverse complement strand
TTAGCTAAAGGCGATTTTATTGAAATTTTTATTAAAGCCGATGTTTCTTTGTGCGAGAAGAGGGATCCCAAAGGTTTATATAAGAAAGCCCGTTCAGGAGAAATTAAAGAGTTTACCGGGGTCTCAGCCCCTTATGAGGAGCCTTTAAATGCTGAGATCATTGTTGATACCTCAGATCAAAACAAAGAGGAAAGCGCCAGAGAGATACTTAAATATTTGATAGATAATAAATATATAGTATGAAAATGGTTTTAAGCGATAAACAGTTACAAAAGATAATCAGTGTCCTTTTCCTTGCTAATAAAAAAATAATTTCAGTTTATCAGGATAAAGACCTTGATGTTAAAATCAAAGATAACAATACGCCTTTGACTTTAGCAGATACCCTTTCACACGAATTAATTTATGAGGAATTTTCCAAGATCTTTAAAGGAATTCCCATACTTTCCGAGGAAAGTAAGATTGTTTCCTATCAAGAACGCAAAAGCTGGGAATTTTTTTGGCTGGTAGACCCTTTAGACGGAACAAAAGAATTTATAGAAAAAAACGGTCAGTTTTGCGTCAATATCGCCTTAATAAAAAAAGATAAGCCGGTAGCTGGCTTCATCTCTGTTCCTGTTGAAGGTCTCATATACTATGCCGTAGAAGGCCTGGGTGCTTTTATAATCAATAAATACAACCTCAAACATAAATTAAGAACTAGAGCATTTACCGGAAATAAAACTTTTGTCATAAGAAGCCGTTCGCATCCTCAAGAAAGCGAGCAGTTAATAGTAGATAAGCTTGAAGATGTCCAGATAGTGCACGTAGGAAGTTCGCTTAAATTCTGTCTTCTAGCAAAGGGCCGGGCAGATGTTTACCTGCGCGCCGGTCCGACTATGGAATGGGATACTGCTTCTGGTCAGGCCATAGTCCAAGAAGCCGGAGGATATATGCGCAGGTTAGATCAAGGGGTACTCAGATACAATAAAGAGGTTTTAAAAAATCCCGGATTTTTCTGTGCGGCAAATAAGCAGATTTTCGACATGATCTGTTCAATATTAAAAACAAACCCTATAATTTATGAGCCTTAAATTTTCAACCAGCGATGATAATGCCCTAATCATAAGAAACAGCAAGAATAGGTCCGCTGTTAAGGGTTTAGGAAGGTTTAAACCCGGCAAGGACAATAACCTGGATTTTGTCTTTAGTGAAGCCAGTAACTGGCAGGCTGTTTACGATTTTCCAAAGAAGATAACTTTTAAAGGTAAGTGGAGGCTGAACAGCAATCATGACTTGGTTTTTGATGTCCAGGAGAAAAAAACAAAAACCTACAGTTTAGTCTTAAAAGGGACTATACTTGATGTTAGAAAAAATTTCTTGATCTTTCAGATCAAAAGCAAGACTAAAACAGGTGAAGAAATATTCTATCCCTTGATGCTTAAAGGAAGCTGGAAAGCAGATAAATACAACCGGATAATCTTTAACATAGAAAAAGACGCTTCTTTAGACAGACTTGTTTTTAAAGGTAGCTGGGATGTTAACAAAGAGCAGAAAATAGAATATTCCTATAGTAAAACAAAACTTAAGACTAAGACTAAAACCCTTTATAGATTAACATTTAATGGATATTGGGATTTTAGCGAAGCCAACAGGCTGAAGTTTATAATTTCAAGAGACCAATCGTCATATTTTGACTTCAAAGCTTTTATTGGTTCGAAAAATATATACCCTAAAAAGGGAGAGTTAAAATTCAGGCTAGGCATAGGTACAGGTAAAAGCAAGAAAAATAAGGTTGTTACCTTTTATGGAGACTGGAGGCTTCAAGACAAAAAGGGTTTAAGCTTTGAGGTTGATTTAGGCAGCAGGGGAATCAGCTCTATTTCTTTTTATTTTGATATTAGAGCCAAGACTAAGGATTCAATTGTATTACAACTTAAGGATTTAGAGAACAAGCCTTTGGCAGCGGTCATTACTTATAAGCGTAAGATGCTCAGAAAAAAAGACTTAGAATATTTTTTACGTTTAGAAAAAAATCCCGATCATTACCGATATGACCTTGGGGTAACCCTGAGGTTTTAACCGGAAAATTATAACTATGATTGAGAAAGATAAAAGTTACTTTATAAATTACCCGATTTTTTTAAAATATAAGACAAGGTTTAACCTGTTGAAGATGACCAGGATAAAGCAGCTTAAAAAAGTTTTTATAAATGAAAGGATAGCTGAGCTTCCTTTTGTTTTCCGCAATCTGCCTTCAAAGCTGGATTCGAAAATACTGGATCTGGGTTGCAGCGAAAGTTCTCTTTCCCTGCATATGGCCAGTATTGGCTATAAAGTTTTTGGGGTTGATATGAGAGATTTTCCCTACAAGCATCCTAACTTTAACTTTGTTAAGTCAGATATTATGAATTTGAGTTTTCCCGATTCGAGTTTCGATGCGGTATGTTGCATTTCTACTCTTGAGCACGTAGGCCTTGGCTTTTATAGCGATAACCCTTTAGATGAAAAGCCAGATAAAAAAGCCATGGGCCAGATAATAAGAGTATTAAAAAAAGGAGGGACCCTGATTTTAAGTGTTCCTTTTGGGGTATACAAAAAGACAAAACAGCAGAGGATATACGACTTGGAAAGATTAAAGGCCCTTTTGGAAAACTTTATAATTGAAGAAAAAATATTCCTTGCTGATTTCACCCATCCAGTCAATAATTACTGGAAAGAGGTTAGCCTTCAAGATGCAGAAAAGATAGAATCAGCCCAAGGCAGGACAAATTGCCTATGCATGGTAAAAGCTAAAAAAGCAGATTTTCTACAGCAATTATAATTTGTCAGGAAATAAGAGGCGTGATATTATAATCTTAAGCAAGGCTAAAAATATATTAAATTATGAAAAAAGCATTGGTTACAGGTTCTGGCGGTCTTATCGGAGCCCAGGCAGTCGAATTTCTGATTGAAAAGGATTTTAAAGTGGTGGGCATTGATAATGATATGCGTTCCTACTTTTTCGGACCCGAAGCCAGCACCAAAAATATAAGCGATTATTTAAGCCGAAAGTTTAAGGATAAATTTATTCACCTTTCCATTGATATCCGTGATAAAGAAAAAATAAAAAAGGTATACCAGGAGCATTCTTTTGATTTGATTATTCATGCCGCTGCTCAGCCTTCACATGACTGGGCTGCCAGGGAGCCTTTTACTGATTTTGAAATCAATGCTAATGGGACTTTAAACCTTTTAGAGTTCATGAGGTATTTTTGCCCCCAGGCTGTCTTTATATTTACTTCTACAAACAAGGTTTACGGAGACAGCCCCAACAAGCTGCCTTTAATAGAAAAAGAAAAGCGCTGGGAATTAGATGAAAAACATCGTTTTTATCAGGGTATCGATGAAAGCATGTCAATTGATAGTTGCCTGCACAGTCTTTTTGGCGCCTCAAAGGCATCAGCCGATATATTAGTTCAGGAATACGGAAGATACTTTAAACTTAAAACTGCAAGTTTTAGAGGTGGTTGTTTAACCGGCCCTCTCCATCAGGGCGCAGAGTTACATGGATTCCTTGCATATCTGGCTAAGTGTGTTGATAGCGGCCGCCAATATACGATTTTTGGCTATAATGGCAAACAGGTACGCGATAATATCCACTCATTTGACCTAGTCAATTGCTTCTGGCATTTTTATCAGAACCCTAAGTACGGTGAAGTATATAATATAGGCGGAAGCAGGCATTCAAATATATCAATGATTGAAGCGATAGGTTATTTTGAGAAAGCCTACGGCAAAAAAGCAAATATTGTCTATAATCCAGAAAACCGCATAGGTGATCATATATGGTATATTTCAGATGTTGCCAAGTTTAAATCCCATTTTCCCCAGTGGGATTATCAATATGATATATATAGGATAATGGATGAAATCTGTGTGAGGGATGATAGAGTCATTTCGTAAATCTTATCCTGTCTATATAACCATAGACATATTCTTGATTATTTTAAGCTTTGTCTCAGCTTATCTACTTAAATACACATATTTTTATCCTCAACTGTCGATAGATAATTCATATCTGAATATCTACCTGTTTTTATTTACCCTTTGGGGGGTTTTTATATTGATATCTTTTGGTATCAATAATCTTCATAGTACTGACCGGGGGCTTACTATACCAAAGGAGCTTTTAAAGGTATTACAGAGTATATCCTGCGCCAGCATTCTTATAGGGGCAGTGATTTTCTTTGCTAAATATAAATTCTTTTCCCGGCAGGTTTTTTTGACCAGTTTTTTATATTTGTTCCTTTTCTTGGCCGGATTCAGAGTCTTAAAGCGGATTATTCTGCGCAGGTTAATAGTTAAGGGTTTTCATAATATCAATGTCTTGATTGTCGGAGCCGATAAGCTGGGCAGACTGATTTTGGATGAAATCAGAAAATCTCCTTTCTGGGGCTTGAACCCAGTTGGTTTTCTTGATGACCATTCAACACAAACCATAGAGGGGGTGAGAATTATAGGTAAGATAAAAGATTTTCAGACTGTGATTAAAAAATATTTTGTCGATGAAGTCATTATAGCAAAGCCTATGTATGACAGGTCTACTTTAGAACTAATCAATCAGGCAAGAAAATTCAACCTCGGCTCTAAAATCATCCCTGCTGATCTGGAAGAAGTCCCGGCTACAATAACTACCAGTTATCTGGGGGCAATGCCCCTTTTGACTTATAAAGAGAGGATGCATCATCCCACTGAAGTCTTTATCAAGAGATTTCTGGATATAATAAGTTCCTTAGCTCTTATCACGATTTTTTTTCCGGTATTTATTATATTGCCTATAATGATAAAATTAGATTCTAAGGGGCCGGTTTTATTCATTAGGCCGAGAATCGGCATGAAAGGTAAAATATTTTATTTCTATAAATTCCGTTCAATGGTCAAGGACGCGGAAAAACTTAGAGAAGAACTTCTGGATGAAAATGAGGTAAGAGATGGTGTAATTTTTAAAATAAAGAAAGACCCCAGAATAACTAAAGCCGGTAAATTTATGCGCAGGTTTAGCCTTGATGAACTGCCTCAGCTATTTAATGTACTTAAAGGTGACATGAGTCTTGTAGGGCCAAGGCCTCCTTTGCCGGATGAAGTCAAGGAGTATTCATATAACCATATGCAGAGATTAGCCATACGTCCGGGAATGACAGGCCTTTCGCAGGTAAGGGGAAGGAGTGAACTGACTTTTAGAAAATGGGTCCGCTGGGACCTCTGGTATATTAATAACTGGTCTTTTGGCCTTGATTTAAGGATACTTTTCTGGACAATACCAGTAGTTATAAAAGGCAAGGGAGCATATTAAAGACGTGTTTCGGTTAAGGTTACGATGCCCGTTTCGGTAACGTAGGTCGGTTGCGTAAAATAATAAAAATAAAGACATTACCCTAACCTAACTACGATAGGGGCTTCGTAACCGAAGAACGTTTTACTATGGACATTCAAACTAAACAAAAGACAATAGCAATTATAGACAAGCTGGCCTTTTTCTTCTTTGCCGCTTTGGTTTTTTTTCTGCCCATAGCCATTGCAGCAGTTGAAAGCCTTTTTGGTTTTATATTCCTGTGTTTTATTGTCAAAGCCATATTATTAAAACCCAGCTGGCACACAATAAAAGGCTTTTTCAAGAACCGCATAAACTTAAGTGTTTTGGTTTTTTATATTGTTATAGGCCTGACAATAGCTGTAAGCGGGCCGTTTTTTTACAAAAGTTTTAAAGCCTGGTTTTTTAAATGGGGGGAGGGTGTTTTACTTTTCTTCTTTGCTCAGGTGCTCTTGGATAAGAAGAAAATAAAAATACTATTGTATGTCTTAGCAGCCTCATCTTTTCTTATGGTTCTTGACGGTCTATATCAGAAATTTACCGGAATAGACTTCATCCGTAAGGAGCCGATAGTCAGGACCGAACAATTTTCTGCTATAAAGGCAAGTTTTAACCATTACAACGGTTTTGCTACCTTTCTTATTGTGGTCTTTTTTGTCAGCAGCGGTTTTTTTATATCCTTGAAAAAACTTTGGTTAAAGTTTATTTTTCTGGTTTTGTCTTTTTTAATAGTTGTGTGCCTGCTTTTTACTTATTCCCGGGGCTCCTGGCTTTCTTTCGCCATAGTAAATTTTTTATTGATAGTGTTAATTTCAGACAACAAAAAGAGAGTCCTGTTCTCGTTATTCCTGTTAATTTTTGCCTTTAGTATTTTCTATATTCCTTTTTTGAGGGACAGATTTATATTTATTTTAGAGCGCGGAGGCGATGCTGACAGGTTTAAGGTCTGGCTTTCTGCTATAAACATGTTTAAAGAGTCTCCGTTGCTGGGCAAAGGCCTGGGTACTTTCATGGCTAATTTTCCCGAATATCAGGGGGTAGCCCCTCAACACAGACTTAACCCCCAGTATGCCCACAACTGCTACCTTCAGATTCTTGCTGAGACAGGGATATTAGGCCTTTTTTCTTTTTTATGGGTGATCTGGGAAGTTTTACGTTCTGGGTTTATGAGGTTTGTTCCTGATAAAGACTACCTATTTTTAGGCCTTTATGTAGGCTTAATAGCTTTTTTGATCCATATATTTTTTGATACCCAGCTGTATTCTGTCAATCTCTCGATAATGTTCTGGCTGCTTATGTCTTTTCTTGGAGTTAAACTTGCCCCCCTTTCTGCTAAAGAGGCCGCTTAAAATCAATTGACATATTATAGATATATTTTATAATAGTGTTCAATGATTGAACACCAC
>JAFGHG010000084.1 GCA_016939345.1 Candidatus Omnitrophota bacterium | reverse complement strand
TGGGCTTGGATATCCTTTGCATCTCCAATTTTACTCTTTGTGCACGGACAAAAAAAGGCAGGAGACCGTCTTTTGACGAGGCAATGGAGCCGGCAGATGCTGATAAGTTATTTAATGATTTTGTCGGGTTATTGTCTTTAAGCAGCTTGAAGGTTGGCAAAGGTTTTTTCGGCCGGCATATGCAGATAGACCTAGAGATGGAAGGCCCATTAAACATATATCTGGATAGTAAAGCCTGATCATGGCTTATTATTGATAAAAAGAAGCAAAAGTGTATAATTGTCAATATGATTAGAGTTGCTTTAGCTCAAATAAACCCGGTTGTAGGTGATATAAAGTCGAACGCTTTTAAAATAATTGACTTTATAGAAAGAGCGAGGAAGCGAGGAGTAGATATCTTAGCTTTTCCTGAATCGTCTCTTCCCGGATATCCTCCCGAAGATCTTCTTTATAAGCCTTATTTTATAGCCGAGAACAAAAGGTTTTTAGAGATTATCAGAAAAAAGTGCGAGGGTATTAGTGTTTTGATTGGCTTTGTAGATAAAGATAAAAACAGGATATATAACGCCTGCGCTTTTATACAAAACAAGATTATAAAAAACATTTACCATAAAATATCGCTGCCCAATTATGGAGTATTTGATGAGAGGCGCTATTTTACTCCCGGAGATTCTTTAAGCATTTTTGAGCTAGGACAGTACAGATTTGCGCTTACGATATGCGAGGATATCTGGGAAAAAGGTGTTCTTTCTGGTTTAAGAGACAAAAAACTGGATTTTTTAATAAACATATCTGCTTCTCCCTTCCATTTGGATAAAATCTCCTTAAGAAGAAAAGTTTTGGCCAATGCTGGGGCTCAAGCAAAATGTTTTGTTTTTTATTGTAATCTTGTCGGCGGCCAGGACGAGCTTGTTTTTGACGGGACAAGCAAGATAGTTTCCAACAAGGGCCATGTAGTCGCCAGCGCACGCCGTTTTGAAGAGGACCTTTTTGTTTTTGATTTCGAAAAAAATAAAAAATACCCGTCAAAAAAAATAATAATAAAATCCCAGGAAGAAGCTTTTTCGGCTCTAAAACTTGGGCTTTACGATTATGTAAACAAAAATAAATTCACTAAAGTTGTTGTGGGAGTAAGCGGAGGTATAGATTCAGCTGTAGTCTTGGGGTTGTCGTCAATTGCTTTAGGTAAAGATAATGTATTCGGTTTGATTATGCCTTCTAAATTCAGCAGTCCCCAGACTTTTCATGATGCGGTCAGGGTTTGTGATAATTTAGGGGTAAAATACAAGGTCATCAATATCGACCGCATATACAGAGCCTACTTAAAAGAATTAAAAAAATCTTTTGAAGCCTTAACCAGTGATGTTACCCAAGAAAATATCCAGGCCAGGATAAGAGGAAATATTTTGATGGCTTTTTCAAATAAGTTCGGATATCTTGTCTTAAACACCGGCAACAAAAGCGAAGTCTCCTGCGGCTATTGTACTTTGTATGGAGATATGGTCGGAGGTTTCGGAGTGCTAAAGGATGTACCCAAGCTTTTAGTCTATAAGATAGCTGATCATGTAAATAAGGTACTTAAATTTAAAGCCATACCTTCTTCGATATTCAATAGACCCCCCACAGCTGAATTAAAGCCGGGCCAGAAAGACAGCGATACCCTTCCTGTTTACGAACAGCTGGATCCCATATTGAAGTTATACATAGAAGATAACCTTTCTCTGGAAAAAATAACTAAATTAGGATATAAAAAAGAACTTGTTGCCAGGATTATTTCCATGGTTGATTCCAATGAATATAAGCGCCGTCAATCGCCAATCGGCATAAAGATAACCCCAAGAGCTTTTGGCAAAGACAGGCGCATGCCGATCACCAACAGGTTCAGGCATTGATATGGTTTGCAGAAAAGTTCTGGCTTTTATCGGGATAGGTTCGAATATCGGCGAGCGTAAAGAAAATATCGATAAGGCCATAAGCTGCCTCGCTCAGAATCCGAAGATAGAGATTAACCGGGTGTCGTCTTTCATCGAGACTAAACCTGAAGGAGGGCCGCCCCAGCCGGATTACTTGAATGCGGTTATAAAGATTTATACCAGCTTATCTGCCAGGGAATTGCTTAATTTTCTGCTGGCCACAGAAACTAAACTTGGCAGGGTCCGCAGCCAAAAAAACGGGCCGCGGGTAATCGATTTGGATATTCTTCTGTATGCCGGAGCCCAGATATGCGAACCAGACCTTATTATACCTCATCCTTTAATGTTTAAGAGGGATTTTGTTATCAGGCCATTATTAGAGATAGCTCCTGAATTAAAGAGCTATTTTGAATATAAGAAAATACTTGAAGAAAAAAAATGTTAGCGACCAGTAATATAAAAAAGACCACCAATATATTAAAGAAGGTCAAGCTAGAGAAGAAAAAGATCGGTTTTGTCCCTACAATGGGTGCTTTACATAAAGGCCATATATCTTTAGTCAAGAAGGCATTAAGCGAATGCGACTTTGTGGTCGTAAGCATTTTTGTAAATCCTATACAGTTTTCAGAGGGAGAAGATTTTAACAAATACCCCAGGGATTTGATTAAAGATAAGGATTTGTTAAGAGAGCTGGGGGTTGACTTGGTTTTTGTCCCTGATTCGGCAATTATGTACAGTTCCGGCCACTCTGTTTATGTAGACGAGAATTATTTAAGCAAAAGACTATGCGGGTTGTCGCGCCCCGGTCACTTTAAAGGAGTTTGTACTGTTCTGGCCAAATTATTCAATATTATCGGACCTGATACAGCATATTTTGGCCAGAAAGATTATCAACAGTTTTTAATAATCAAGAGATTGGTCCAAGACTTAAACTTTAATATCGATCTGAGAATCCTGCCTATCTTAAGAGACAAAAAAGGTCTGGCCTTGAGTTCGCGCAACAGTTTTTTAAATAAAGAAAAATATATCCAGGCTCTATGTCTTTATAGGTCTCTTCAGCTTGCTAAAAAAGCCTTTGATCGCGGTCAGAGAATTTCTGATAGGCTTATAAGAATCATAAAAGATGAGATCAACAAAGAACAATCAGCTAAAATAGACTACGTTGAGGTAGTGGATGCCCAAGACCTTAAGCCATTAAGAAAAATTACTTCCCAGGCACTAGTTGCTTTGGCTGTTTATATTGACAGAGTAAGATTAATTGATAATATAATCCTTAATGTTAAAAAGAAAAAAAACTAAGATTGCCATTATAGGCTGCGGAGCCATTGGAGAAGGTATTGCTTTATTTATCGAGGGGAAGCTCTCTTCTTTTGCTTGTTTGATAGGCCTTTGCGATCAGAATCCTTTGGCTATTGATAAGCTGAAGAGGAAAATCCGTTCCAATCCGCAATCTTTTACGATAGACCAAGCCTTAGAAAAGGCAGATTTAATTATAGAGGCAGCGTCAGGCGAGGCCGCTGGTATTATTGTCAGAAAAAACATAAAATACAAAAAAGACCTTGTAATCTTGAGCGCAGGCGGCCTATTGAAAAATTTTAATCATTTGGAAAGACTAAAAGAAAACAAGGTTAATATTTATGTCCCTTCAGGAGCTATATGCGGTGTTGATGCTCTAGGGGCAGTAAGTAAAGGAGAGATTAAAAAAATCTCATTGACCACATCAAAACCTCCCAGGGCATTAAGCGGCGTTGATTATTTCAAAAAAAAGAATATAGTGCTCAACAGAATAAAAAAAGCCCGTTTGGTATTTAAAGGAAGCGTTAAGGAAGCGGTAAGGTATTTTCCCAAGAATATTAATGTAGCAGCCACACTTTT
>JAFGHG010000083.1 GCA_016939345.1 Candidatus Omnitrophota bacterium | reverse complement strand
TTAAAAGGGAGGTGGTAATGAACACGAAAATAATACCGATCATAATGTTAATTATAATTTTAGCGATTGGCGGTATTGCTGTTAGTTTTTATCAGAAGAATACAAAACTTAATCAAGAAAAAGAAGAGTTAACTGGCCAGGTACAAACCCTAGATCAACAAAACAAATCATTAAAGCGCGATAAAGATAAATTAGAAATACAAAATAAAGATATAAGCCAGCGCCTTGGTGAAGCTCAGGATGAGCTGAACAGAACCCAGCAGGAAATGATCCTTGAAAAGAGGAAGGTTCAGGAATTGAGCGAAGAGCGCGATATGCTTGTTGAGAAGTTAAAATCCCCATCATCTGATAAGATACAAAGTGTTGCTACAGTTGAACCTAGGATGCAACAGGACATACCAGAAGACCATTGGGCAGATTTTGTAAAGAAAAAAGCTTCTCTGGAAGCGGAGTTAGACAGTTTAAACGAAACCCTTCTTGAGGCTAAGAGCCGTATCGCTGCCCTTGATAAAGATAATAAAGAATTAAGCATAAAGATCGATCAGCTCACCAAAGAGAAAGAGCGCATAACCGAAGACCTAAAGTTCAAAGAAAGAACATTAAGAGTAATGAGCATGGATCTGGTAAGCGAGCGCGAAGAAAGAGCATCTGCAGTACAAGAATTGACAAAACTTAGAAGCGAAAATGTCAGCCTTAAGAGAGAACTTGTTTTAGCAAATAAAGAGCAGATGAAACTGCAGAACAATTTGAAATCGGCAATAGAAACAAAAAATTCTTTAGAGAACCGCATGGCTGAAGCAGAAAATGTACTTAAGGAAAAATCCTTGGCTTTCAAAGAATTGCAGGATGAGCTCAAAAGCGCTATTGCCGGAAGCAAGAGGATTGTTTCGACCGAAACAGCTTCAGTAGAGTTGCCCCCGATTGTGGTTAAGCCAAGCGCCCCTGGATTAAGAGGCATACGCGGAGAAATAATAGCGGTTAACAGGGAAGAAAGATTCGTGGTCATTGATTTAGGCGAGGCTTCAGGACTGCGTCCCGGTATGCTTTTGAAAGTCATGCGCGGCGACAGAGAGATCGCAAGCGTAGAAGTAATCGAGACCAGAAAAGAGATCTCTGCAGCTGATATAAAAGAGACCATGGGTGGTTTAACCATTCAAGAAGGCGATATAGTCATTAGCCGGTAATTAATTTGTGTCTTCCTCCAAAATAACCATCAAAGATGTTGCTAAAAGGGCCGGAGTTTCTATAGCTACGGTATCACGTTTCATCAACAAATCCCCATTAAAACAGGAAAATCGAGCCAAGGTTGAAAAGGCTGTCAAAGACTTGGGTTACCAGCCTTTGATTTATGCCCGTCGTCTAGCCGGCGGCAAGCTTGACAGCTTTGGTTTGATCATACCCGGGTACGAAGGTATTTTTTATTCATTCTATGCTCTAGAGATAATACGCCAGGTAGCTTCTTCTTTGGATGAGAAAGCCATTGATTTGCACCTGCATATTTACTGGAACCAGGACAGCTTTAAGACTTCCCTGGTCGACGGCGTAATACTAGCTGACGTTATAGGTAATGAAAAGCAGGTTAAACGCCTTGTCAAAGAAGAAATACCCTTAGTCATAATAAACCGTAATTTAAGCGATTTAGATGTTAATTGCGTAGCGGTAAATAACTTCAAAGGTGCTTATGAGGCAAGTGAATTCCTGATCCAACATGGCCACAAGAAAATAGCTCATCTTGCCGGTGACAGCAGGGTCCAGTGTTCCCAGGAAAGGCTAGAAGGTTTTAAATCTGCTTTATCAAAGGCAGGAATAAGCCTTAAAGATGACTACATAAAAGCCACTAATTTCTCCCGGAAAGAAGCCCGGGAAAAATTGGAAGAGTTGTTTAAATTGAAAGTGCCGCCGACAGCTATTTTTTGCTGCAGCGACGAGGTAGCCAGTGAAGTATTAAATTTTGCTGAAGAGAAAAGGATAGAGGTGCCTAAAGAGCTAAGCGTTATTGGTTTTGACGACAACCCACATTGTCTTTATGGAAGTCTTATGTTGACCACGGTTAGGCAGCCATTACGAGAAATGGCACAACAAGCTGTCAGGATCTTAAAGGAAAACATCAAGAGCAAACAGCCTCCTCAAAAGATCATCCTGGATACTGAACTTATCATACGGGATACTGTAAGTTTTGTTTAAACCTCATTTTCTCTTCCAAAGCTTCTAAATAGCCTTGTTCTCTAACATCAATATATGGTATTTTATATTTCTTATTGCACAATATATGGTATTTTTTTATTGACATTATTATATAGGTATGTTATAAAGAGGTGTCCTATCCGTAAATTGTTTTCCGAAATAGACAATCTGAATAAAAGTATCTTTCTAAAAAAGATTTCTTCATTTACAATACTCTTCTGATAACATTTAGTTAATTCTTTTGTATTAATCGATTGCTCAACCGGTGAAAGGAGGAAGTGGCTGTTATGGATGATCCTTTAAATTTTTCAGCTAATGCGATTGTTGTTTTAAAAAAACGTTATCTTAAGAAAAATGCAAAGGGAGAGGTGATAGAGTCACCTTGCGAAATGCTTCAAAGAGTCGCCGACACTATTGCCTCAGCAGAAAAAAAATATAATCCTGATGATTTAAGGGCAAGGGAGCTCCGAGAATCTTTCTTTGCCATGATGAAGCACTTAGAGTTTATGCCTAACTCTCCGACGCTGATGAATGCAGGCAAGGAACTGGGCCAGTTGTCAGCTTGCTTTGTCGTTCCGGTAGAGGATTCAATGGATTCGATTTTTGATGCTATCAAATCAACCGCACTCATACATAAAACCGGCGGAGGGACCGGTTTTAGCTTTTCCAAACTAAGAGCTAAAAGCAGTGTTGTCAGGTCAACAGGCGGCGTCGCCTCAGGCCCGGTTTCCTTTATGAAGGTTTTTGATTCTGCCACTCAAGCTGTAAAACAGGGCGGGACCCGCAGGGGAGCGAATATGGGGATATTGCGGATAGACCATCCTGATATTCTGGAATTCATAAAATGCAAAGAAAAAGAAGGTGATATTTCAAACTTCAATATCTCAATAGCTTTGACCGATGATTTTATGGACAAAGTCTTGAATCAGGAAAAGTACGACCTGGTTGATCCCCATACCGGTGACATCGTCAACTCTCTGGATGCCCGCGAGATATTTGATTTAATTGCTAATTGCGCTCACAATAACGGTGAGCCGGGTATTGTCTTTATTGATAAGATAAACCATTATAATCCCACACCTGAATTGGGAAAAATCGAAAGCACTAATCCTTGCGGAGAGCAGCCTTTGCTTGCCTACGAGAGCTGTAATTTAGGCTCGATTAATCTCTCAAAAATGTTGAAGCAAGAAGGCGATAATTTTTCTGTTGACTGGGAAAAGTTAGAAAGAATTACCCGTTTGGCCACAAGGTTTCTTGATAATGTAATCGATGTTAATAGGTTTCCCCTTGTTCAGATCAGAGAAAACACTTTAAAGACAAGGAAGATAGGACTGGGTATAATGGGCTGGGCCACGATGCTTGAGTTTTTAGAAATCCCTTATGATAGCGAGCAGGCTATAGATCTAGCCAAAAAGCTCATGAGTTTTATAAGAGAAGCTGCTGAGAAAGAATCGGTAATTTTGGCTGAGGAAAGAGGTCCTTTTCCGGCCTGGGAAAAGAGCCTGTGGGATAAAAAAGGGATAAAAATCAGGAACGCAACCCTTACCACAATAGCTCCTACAGGAACAATCGGCATTATCGCCGGTCCGACCTCATCGGGGATAGAACCGAATTTTTCTTTATGTTACTTTAGAAATGTCTTAGACGGAGAAAAGCTTCTTGAGGTTGATCCTGCATTTGAATATACAGCTAAAAGAGAAGGTTTTTATTCGCAGGAATTGATGAAGAAGATCGCTTCCGGCACAAGTGTCCAGCAGATAAGCGAAATACCGGAGAAAGTCAAAAGAGTTTTTAAAACTGCTATGGATATATCACCCTTCTGGCATATTAAAATGCAGGCTGCCTTTCAAGAATATACTGATAATGCCGTATCAAAAACAATAAATCTGCCTAATTCGGCTACAGTCGAAGATGTGAAACAGTCCTATCTGCTTTCATATAAACTTGGTTGCAAAGGTATCACCGTTTACCGTGACGGTTCAAGGATTGTGCAGGTCCTTACTCTTGATAAAAAAGAAAAAGACCTTCAGCCTCAGAGCAAGAAGGAAAGTCATTATTCGATAGCCATTCCTTATCCTAAGCCCAGGCCGGAGGTTATTCTTGGCACCACTACCAAGGTAACTACAGGCTGCGGTAATCTTTACATTACCGTGAACCAGGATGAAGAGGGTAATTTCTTTGAAGTATTTACCCAGATGGGCAAAGCCGGCGGTTGTGCTGCTTCCCAGCTTGAAGCTGTGGGCAGACTTGTGTCTTTATCCCTTCGTGGGGGCATAGACACAAAGGTGATAGTTGAACAGTTAAAGGGTATAAGATGTCCTTCTCCTTCTTGGGATAAAGGTAAAAAAATTTTTTCCTGTGCTGATGCAATAGCTAGAGTACTAGAAAAAAGAGCACTGGATCAGCCTGAGATTGTCAAAGTAGATTCTGAACATATAGAACAGGAATTGTCTGATCCAAAACCCGGACCGGCAGTACTTGTTCCGGTAAAGACTAAAAAACGCTCTAAAAGTGTCGTAGGCGTTTGTATTGAATGCGGTTACGCCCTAAGGCATCAGGAAGGCTGTCTGGTTTGCGATGCCTGCGGATACTCCAAGTGCTAATAAAGAAAAATTCCAAATAACAAATCCCAAATTCCAAATAATATAGAAAAACTAAAGCCTTATAACTAGAATGTCAAATTATTTTGTATTTGGCCATTATAGTTTGGTTTTTTTTATTTGCCCGGAACCAAATCAGAGATCGGTTCTGGGCAGCCCAAAATCGAATTTATTCTGGTTTTGGGCTGGTGCTTGAAATTTGGAATTTATGATAATGATGGACTTAATTGAAAAACCTTAAAAGGAGAAAGAGATAATGATTAAATTGGTATTGTTGCGCCACGGAGAAAGTATTTGGAACCTGGAAAATAAATTTACCGGCTGGACTGACGTAGGGCTTTCAGAAAAAGGCATAAGCGAAGCCCATAGTTCAGCAGAATGGCTTAAGGCAGAAGGTTATGCTTTTGATATTGCTTATACCTCAGTATTAAAGAGGGCTATTTCCACTCTTTGGATTGTACTGGAAGATATGGATCTTATGTGGATACCTGTTCATAGAAGCTGGAGACTCAATGAGCGTCATTACGGAGCTTTACAAGGGCTGAACAAGGTGGAAACAGTGGAAAAATATGGAGAAGAACAGGTATTAAAATGGAGAAGAAGTTATGATATTCAGCCGCCGGCCCTAAAGGCTCAGGATCCCCGTTATCCCGGCAATGACCCCAGATATAGAGATTTAGCCTCTGACGAGCTCCCCTTAACCGAGTGTTTAAAAGATACAGTAAACAGGTTTTTGCCCTACTGGCATGAAGCTATAGTTCCGGCCATCAGAGATAATAAAAAAGTTATCATAGTGGCCCACGGCAACAGCCTTAGAGCTTTGGTCAAATATCTTGATAATATAAGCGACGAGGCAATATTAAAGCTTAATATACCGACCGGCATACCTCTTGTTTATGAATTGGATACTGAACTAAGACCGATCAAGCATTACTACCTTGGCGATCCCGAGATTATAAAGAAAGCAGTTGATTCTGTAGCTTCTCAGACAAAAAAGAAATAAAACTGTTTTTCTTGTTCGTTGCCCCTCCTTATGGAAAAATCAAAAGGTAATAATAACTACGATTTGATAGTTGTCGGCGCGGGCCATGCTGGAATTGAAGCAGCTTTTGCTGGTTCTAAGCTAGGGGTCTCAGTGCTTCTTTTGACTATTGATATCGAATCTATAGGTAAATTGTCGTGTAATCCTGCCGTAGGCGGAGTGGCCAAAGGCCATTTAGTCAGAGAAGTAGACGCCTTGGGAGGTTTAATCGCCAAGATAACCGACGAAGCTTCTCTTGGCTACAGGATTTTAAATAGAAGCAAAGGCAAGGCGGTGTGGTCGACCAGGGCTCAGGTCGACAGGTTCTTGTATCCGGGCATTGCCAGAAGATATCTGCAAACACAGAGCAATATATCCATTCTACAGGCTGAGGCCAGTGAGCTTATAATCAAAAATAATAAGGTTAAAGGTATACGCACTAATTTCTCTCATGAATTTTTAAGCTCTTCGGTAATCATCTGTGCAGGAACTTTTCTAAAAAGCAAGATTCATATCGGGCTTAATAGTTTTGCCGGCGGCAGGCTCAATGAGCCTTCCAGTGACCGCTTATTTAAAAGTATCAAAGATGCAGGTATTAACCTTAGGCATTTTAAGACCGGGACTTGCGCCCGTCTAGATTCAAGGACTATAGATTACTCTAATTTAGAAGAGCAGATGCCTGATCCTGATGCAATTGCTTTTTCTTTTTCTAATAAGTCCATAAATGAAGAACGGCACAGCTGTTACATAACCCATACCAATAAAAAAACACACAGGATAATAATAAACAATTTAAAATATTCGCCCCTTTATACCGGAAAAATAAAATCTACCGGGGTCAGATATTGCCCTTCTCTTGAGGACAAAATCGTTCGATTTAAAGACAGGGATAGGCATCAGGTTTTCCTAGAGCCGGAGGGTAAAAATTCTTTTGAGGTTTACCCTAATGGAGTTTCAACTTCTCTTCCTTTTGAGGTCCAGCTTGAGTTTATCCATTCAATAACCGGCTTGGAAAAAGCCGAGGTCCTGAGGCCCGGTTATGGCATAGAACATGGGGTCATTGATCCCAGACAGCTTTATCCTACTCTGGAGTCTAAAAATATTTCAGGACTTTATTTTGCCGGACAGGTAAACGGGACAACCGGTTACGAAGAGGCAGCGGCCCAAGGAATAATCGCCGGAATAAATGCGGCTTTAGCTGTCCGAAAAAAAGAGCCTTTGATTTTAAAAAGGGACCAGGCCTATATTGGAGTTTTGATCGATGACCTCACTTCTAAGGGGGCGGATGAACCTTACAGGATGTTTACTTCAAGAAGCGAATTTCGCTTGTATTTGCGCGAAAGCAATGCTGATATCCGTCTTGGTCATACAGGAAGGAGTTTAGGTTTGTTGACAAAAAAAGAATTAGATGAAATCAGTAATAAAAAGAAGCTTATAGAAAGCCAGCTGGACATATTAAGAAAAACAAAGATTACATTTGACGGCAAGAACAGCACAGCAGCCGCAGTTTTAAAAAAACCGGGAGTTTATCTTGATTCCCTAAAAAAATATTTGGATTTTTCTGACAAACCTTTAGTTGTTAACAGGGAAGTCGAGATTATTATCAAGTATGAAAATTTTTTGGAGCGGGAAAAGTTATGGGCAAAGGAATTGAACAATCTGGACAGGGTCAAAATACCTAAGATCGATTATGAAAAGGTGCCGTCTTTATCCAAAGAAATAGTCGAAAAATTAAAAAAATTCCAGCCTTCGTCATTAGGCGCAGCCTTTAAGATAAGCGGGGTTACTCCTGCGGCAGTCCTTTCCCTTCTTACCTATATAAACATGCGTAAAAAGCTTAAGACTTAAGTTTTAAAAAATCCCCAATATATTCTGCAAATCTTTCAGATGCATGGTAAGGCTTGAGAAGATCTTTTGTCTTTTGCAGGTCGGTTTTAAGTTTAGTGTATAAGTTTTCGTTTCTTAAGTAATCTAAAGTTATTGTGGCTATATTTTCGGGCGTGGCTTTATATTGAAGCAGCTCTTTTATGATCTTTTTTGAGTTTAGGATATTGACCATACCGATGAATTCTGTTTTTACCAGTCTTTTAAGCATGAACCAGGTCAGGGGATTGACTTTATAAATGATAAGGTAGGGGATCTCTAATATGGCTATTTCTACGGTGGCAGTACCTGAGGCAGTAATGATGAACTTTGATTCTTTTATCAGTTCATAAGAATGGTTCTCGACCTTGATATCGCCCAGAGGATAGGAGTTATATACAGATTCATCTATATTTTTTGGCCTTAATACCCTAAAAGCAAAGCCTTTTAGTTCTTTAGATATCAAATTTTTTGCCTGAATCATTAACGGCAGGTGTTTTTTTACCTCATTCATCCTGGATCCTGGCAAAAAGGTAATAATATTTTTGGTTGGTGAATCTATATCGCCTATTATATCCAATAGAGGATGTCCAAAAAACTCAGCATCTAGGTCTTTAGCTTTGTAAAAATCTTTTTCAAATCTGAAGATTACTACCATTTTGTCCACGAATTCCCTTAAGATATTTATTCTTTTTTTTCTCCAGGCCCAGACTTGAGGGCTTATGTAATAAAAAACAGGGAATTTTTTATTTAATTTCTTCAGCAGGCGCAAATTAAAGTCGGGGAAGTCTATAGGTACTATAAGATCGGGTTTTATCTTATTTATTTCTTCGATAGCCCGGTTAAAGACTTCTAAGATATTTTTTAATGAAGCAGCTACTTCGATAAGACCGGAAACAGAATGACTCAGCAGGTTTATCAGCTGAATGGAAGTCTTGGCTAGATTGTCGCCGCCAAAAGAGTAAAGCTCTAAATCGGAATATTTTCTTTTGAGTTGTTGGCAAAGCAGGCCGCCATAAAGATCGCCTGACCTGTCGCCGGCAATAAGGACTATTTTTTTCACTTTTGGCTTGATTTCTGGATGCGCAAGGCAAGTTTTAAGGCTTCTTTTGCCTTGACTGCATCAGCTATCGAGAATTTTTTATTTTTGACTGAATTAACAAAATCAGAGATTTCCTTTTTCAGAGGTTCGCCCTTGTTTATTTCGATTTCCTTCCGGACTATCTTTGACTTTGTTTTTCGGTAGATCTGGGCTGTTTGTTGGGCATAATCCAGTGAAATATAACAGTTAGGCATAAAAATCCTTATTTTGCGCTCAGTTTTACTGGATATCCTGCTTGAGGTTATATTAGCTACACATCCCTTTTTAAAAGTAAGCCGGGCATTAGCGATATCCTGGCTTTTAGATAATACTTTTACAGCTTTGGACTCGATTTTTTTTACCTCGTCTTTTAAAAGGTAAAGTATTATATCAAGGTCATGGATCATAAGATCTAAGACCACACTTATATCGAGCGAGCGAAAGGGATAGGGACTTAGCCTGTGGCATTCTATAAAAAGGGGGTTTTTGATGGTTTTCTTTACTGCTAAATAGGCGCTGTTATAACGTTCGACATGGCCGACAAAAAGAATAGTCCTGTTTTTTTTAGCTATTTTTATCAGGCTCTCAGCTTCCCGGGAGTTCTGGGTAAGAGGTTTTTCAACCAGGACAGGTATTTTGTTTTTTAAAAAATAGCTGGCTATCTGGAAATGGCTTGTTGTAGGAGTGGCTATGCTTACCAGATCAACCTGGCCCTTTAGTTTTTTGTAATCCTTTATAAAGGCAAAATCAGGAAAAAGAGCTGATTTGGAGCTGTCAATATCAACTAGGTATATTTTATCTATCTCTTTTAATTCCTGATAAATACGTAAATGTATACTTCCCAGCCTTCCCAGGCCGACAACTGCGACTCTCATAATAACAGCTATAATATCAAATACCTTGTGAAAAGTCAATTCATGTGGTAGAATCGTTTCCCAAGTTATTGTCCTGTATGTTTATAATAAAATCATGAAAACCTACCTAAAAGAATATTTCAGGCTCCTTAAATTTGCCAGATCCTATGTGGGATTTCTTGTTTTGGCTGCTGTCTGCATGGGGATATCTACTATTTTTGAAGGAGTGACTTTTACTTCCTTGGCGCCGATAATCGACAGGATATTTACTAATAAAGATATAGTGATTCCAGGAGAGGTCCCGCTTTTCTTACAAAATATAGTCAACAGGCTTAATGCCGTGGAGCCTATTTCTTTCCTTAAATATATTCTTGGCTTTGTAGTGATCCTGTTTTTTCTTAAAGGGGTATTTTTTTATATCCAGGAATACCTTATGAATGTTATCGGCCAGGGGGTAGTCAAGCTGGTGAGAAACGACCTTTATAAAAAATTCCAGCAGTTATCCATGGATTTTTACGGAAAAAAAAGGACCGGCGAATTGATGTCCAGGGTAACCAACGATGTATCGGTAATCACTAATGGTATATCTTATGCCCTGAAAGATTTGATCTTTGAATCAATGAAAGTGATAGTATTTGCAGTTTTGGCATTATGGTTAGGTTTTAAGATTTCCTGGATTTTGCTGATTGTGGTTTTTGTCCTTTTTCCGGCTATAATGATACCGGTGGCCAAGCTGGGTAAGAAGATAAAGAAGTACAGCGTTGAGGTGCAGATGAAGATGGCGGATCTTAATTCTCATATGGCCGAGACAATCCAAGGCGCTCATATAGTAAAAGCTTTTTGCCGAGAAGACTATGAAATCGAAAGATTTGCCAAAATTAACCATCAGTATTACCGTTTTAATTTAAAGGCCATACGCAGGATAATCGCTGTTTCTCCGATTACCGAATTGATTGGCGTGGTTGGGGTGGTGTCTATAATTTCTTTAATAGCACCTCAAATTATATCCGGCAGGCTTTCTTTTGGTGTATTTGCAGCTTTTATCGGTTTTCTTGTCAACATGATCCGGCCCATGAAAAAGCTTTCCAATGTATATGCTATCAACCAACGGGCTTTGGCAGCATCAAGCCGGATTTATGATATACTTGATGAGACGCCGCAAATCAAAGAAGCTCAAGGCGCTGTGAAAATCGAAGGTTTGAAAGATAATATCAGATTTGAAAATGTCTGGTTTGCCTATAATAAAGAGGACGGGTTTGTTTTACAGGATATTAATCTGGAAATAAAAAAAGGCGAAACCATTGCTTTTGTCGGTCATTCTGGAGTGGGCAAAACCACCCTTGCAGGTCTTATACCCAGGTTTTACGATCCTCAAAAGGGAAGAGTCTTGATAGACGGAGTTGATATTAAAGAATTGAATATTAACTCATTGCGTTCTTTGATTTCAATCGTGTCCCAGGATACAATACTTTTCAATGCCACAATTAGAGATAATATAGCTTATGGGAGATTAGATGCCAGTGAGTCTGAAATAATCGAAGCAGCAAAGAAAGCAAATGCTTATGAATTCATAGTAAACACCCCTGATAAATTTAATACTGTAATAGGCGATAGAGGTTTCCGACTTTCCGGAGGAGAAAAGCAAAGGCTGGCTATAGCCCGGGCTGTTTTAAAGAATTCTCCAATTTTAATATTGGATGAGGCCACCAGCAGCCTTGATAGCGTTACCGAGAAACTGATAAAAGAAGCTTTTTTTACCCTTATGGAGGGTAAGACCGCTTTTGTAATAGCCCACCGGCTTTCTACTGTTCAGAAGGCAGACAGGATAGTAGTCCTTAAAAAGGGTCAAATAGCAGAGATAGGCTCTCATTCTGACCTTATAAGCGACGATACACTTTATAAAAAATTATACAGTCTGCAGTTTAATGTATAATTTTACAGTCAGGGCCCTGGTTTTTAGCAAAAAACCCTTACAGGATGCTTTTTGGGCTGATTTT
>JAFGHG010000082.1 GCA_016939345.1 Candidatus Omnitrophota bacterium | reverse complement strand
TTTTATTTATGGCCTGGATTTTAGCTGGTTCTAGGTTTAATAAGTTCAAAAATATTGAACCTTTTTTTGCCATTTTCTAATTTGATTCAAGAATATGTATTATTTTTTCTGCTACCTGCTCTGGCAGCATAGTGTCGGTATCTATTATGAAATCAGCAGATTCATAAAAGGGCTTCCTTTCAGCCAAAAGTTCTTCTATTTTTTTCATAGGGTTATCAACCTTCAACAACGGCCTTTGAGTCTGGTTTTTAGTCCTTTGATAAATCAAAGATGCCGAAGCCTTAAGGCAAAAAGTCACTCCCGAACCCTTTAGTATCCGAGAGTTGGCAGGATCACAAATAAGCCCTCCCCCGCAACTAACCACAAGGTTGCTTTTCTTTGAAATCTCATTTAAAAGCTGATTTTCCATCTGGCGAAAAGCCTCTTCCCCTAAATCAGCAAATATCTGACAAATAGACTTGCCTTGCCTCTGCTCAATCAAGGAATCCATTTCTATAAATTCAAGTTTCAGCCTCTTGGCTAGAATAACCCCCACCGTAGTCTTTCCTGTACCCATAAACCCAACAAGATATATATTTCTCATAAACTAAAAACCCGCCAATATAGGTATATATTATGTATAGAGTCTTTCAGAAAACAGCAATTATTTAAGTATTATCAGTGCAATCGTTAGGTTTGTCAACCCTATTGAGGAAAAAGGCTAGATTTTAAAGGTTATATTTGAGGAAAAATGACCTAAAAAGCCTATTTGGCATACATTTTTATAAGGTTCAAAGCTACTATGCTTCTTTGTATCTGGTTTGTACCCTCATAAATCTGGGTTATTTTTGCATCACGCATAAACTTCTCAACCGGATAATCACGCATATACCCAAAACCTCCGTAAATCTGTACAGCGTTAGTCGTAACTTCCATCGCTACATCAGAAGCAAACATCTTTGCTGCGGCTGATGCCGCACCGACATTTTTTATGCCCCTGTCGACCATTGAAGCCACACTATAAACAAGACTTCTTGCAGCTTCAGTCTTTGTGGCCATATCAGCAAGCATCCATTGCAGACCCTGGAAAGAGCTTATTGGTTTATCAAATTGAACCCTTTGATGAGCATAGGAAGTAGCTAATTCCAAAGCGCCTTGGGCAATCCCGACCGCCTGGGCAGCAACACCCGGCCTTGACTGGTCAAAAGTCTTCATGGTAGCTATAAACCCTAGACCTTCTTTGCCGCCTAAAAGGTTCTCTTTAGGTACTTTGACATCGTTAAAAATCAATTCACCGGTTGTCGAAGCTCTTATTCCCAGTTTTTCTTCTTTTTTGCCAAAAGTAAAGCCATCCATGCCCTTTTCAAGGATAAAAGCAGAAATCCCCCTGGGCCCCTTGCCTTTATCAGTAACAGCAATCACAATATATATCTGGGCATCTCCGCCGTTGGTTATAAAATGTTTGGTGCCGTTGAGTATATAATTGTTTCCTTGTTTTTTTGCTGTTGTTTTTATCGCTGATGCGTCAGAACCAGCCTCGGGCTCAGTTAAAGCAAAAGCACAGAGATTTTTTCCCGAAGCAATATCAGGTAAATACTTTTCCTTTTGTTCTTTTGTCCCGTTCATTAAAATAGGGAACATCCCCAAGAAGGAGGCAGCATATGCTGTGGCCACGCCTCCATCAACCCTTGATATCTCTTCAGTGGCAATACAAAGATCCATTAGGCCTGAGCCCATGCCTCCAAACTCTTCAGGAATACATAAAGAAAACAGATCTGATTTTGATAAGATTTTCATTATTTCATAAGGAAACTCTCCCTTTTCATCGAGCTCCTTTGATTGGGGTCTTATTTTTTCCTCGGCTATCTGGCGGCATAATTCTCTTAGCATTTTCTGATCTTCGGTTAAAGGATAATCAACAAGAAACATAATTAAACCTCCCTGGAATTTGCTGAGTAATAAATCTTGATTTCTATTTGAAGAAAAGAGCGGACTATATTTTTTTTAGTTTAAGTATCATCGCCTGCTCTTGGCAGTTAGGAAAATAAGTGCAATTTATGCAATCACTCCATATTTTATGAGGTAATTTTTTCCTGTCAATATTTTTAAATCCTAATTTTCTGAAAAATTCCGGGACAAAAGTCAGGGCAAAGACCTCTTTTACTCCTAAAACAACAGCTTCTTCAAGGCATTTCTGAACTAATTTCCTGCCAATGCCTTTTCTGTGAAACTGGGCTTTTACGGCAAGAGATTTTATCTCTGCCAGGTCCTGCCAGCCTACGATATTTAACGAACAACAACCTATAATCTTATTGTTTACGATAAAAACCCAAAAATCTCTAAGATGCTCAAAAACATAGTTTATAGGTCTTTTAAGGACTTTTCCTTTTTTTGCCCAGGAATTAATCAAATTATGGATATCTCCGGCATCGGCAAGAGTGGCTTTGCGTATCATTGAAAATAGAATGATAATCCGGCCATAGCCATGTTAGCGTCTATGCCGCCGTTTCTGCCGCCGAAGCTGTTATTAGAAAGATGACGATAGCGGTATTCCATGCTCAATGCCACATCATCTCTGACAAAAACATGGCAGCCCACCCCGGCCTGAGGCAGAAAGTTATACTGAGTGCTTTGTTCATTTGTTTTCTGGCTCATGTATAAAGCGCCCAGACCGCCTTTAAAGTAGGGCTGGAATGTATCAGAGAGAGGGAAAACATACTTCATGAGGAAATTCGAACCTACTTCCACATTAGATTCAGGGCTTATTATCCCAGTAGCAAAGGGTTCAAGCAAAAATTCCAATCTCCCCTCAGTACGAATGCCTATTTTTTCAAAAACAGGCTTGGCATCATAATTAAATGAAACCAGCAGAGGTATGCCCTGATAATCATCGCGGTCGTTTAAGTTGGCTTCAAAAAAACCGCTTAAGACTTCGATACCATCAAGCTCCAGACAATAGACACTACTGAATGAAAATACTATTAAAAACAATGAAAATGCAAAAAACAATCTCATAACCCCTCCTTTAAACAATGCTTAAATCCAGATTTTATAACTAATTGAACCCCATGCAGCTATATATTTATTTTAAACATAAAAAACCTTGCTGTCAATGCTTTAATCAATTCTTAACCTATTTTCCGGCTTACAGGTATAATCTGCAAGGTATCATTTCCAGCTAGGAAGTTGAATTTATGATTTTTACCTTTTAGGTAATGTTTGAAAGGTAAAAATTACTTCGGGCTATTAAGTCTAGGCCTCTAAAATGGTCAGCGGTATTATTTCAGACATGGTGGGATGGATTAAAAGCAGCTCTTTGAGATCGGATAATTTTAGCTTCTTTTTAACGCAAAGGGCAGGAATGCTTATCAACTCAGCCGCGTAATTTGATATGATTCCGCAGCCTATTATGGCCTGGTCTTCATCAATCAGCAACTGGATAAAACCATCCAAATCAGAATATACGTAACTGGAAGAGTATTTTAAAAAATTAGTCTGAATGATTTTATAATTTAAAGCTTTAGCTTTTGCCTCGTCTTCGAGTGTGCCTACGGTAGCTAGACTGGGCAGGGTAAACACGCATTCAGGTATATTTTTATAGTTTTCTTTTAGGCTTGAGCCGTTCTTAATATTATGCACGCATACCCTGGCCTGTTCCTCGCCCACATAGGCAAGGAGTTTTTTGCCGGTAATATCACCGCAAGCATAAATATTTTCAGCGGTTGTCCGTAAATAAGCATCTGTTTTCACCCACCCGCCTTCATCAACAGAAACACCGGCGCTGGAAATACCTAAGCCTTCGGTATAAGGAGATCTTCCAATCGAAGAGATAATAAGGTCATAGCTGTCGTATTTGCAGTCCTGCAGGCTTTTTTCAGTTTCAATCTTAATGCCTTTTTTCTGAAGCATTATCTTCAACCTGTTAGCCAGATAATGGTCAAAACCGGGAAGTATCAGCTTTTCTTTTTCAACTACATGAACAGAGGTCCCGAAGCTATTCAGCAAAGATGCCATCTCCAGTCCTATATAGCCGGCACCGATTATAAGAACCTTTTCAGGAACATTTTTAATCTTAAAAAGCTCATCGGCAGTAATTATTTTTTCATCCTCTAAAATAAGCTTAGGCCTCGAGCCTGTAGCAATGACCACATACTTTCCGACTACAGTCTCGCCGGCTACCTCAACACTGTTTGAATCAATAAAGCGGGCCTTCCCCCATAATACCTCTACACCGTGTTTCTGAAAAAATTGAATAGTCGAAGACCTGATGCTTCCTACCAGTCTATGGACCTCGGCTAAAGCCTCGCCCCAGACAAATTTACCTTTTGCTGCATTAAACATATATTTTGTAGGAATGCATCCACGGTTCAGGCAAGTACCTCCAAAAAGAATCTCGCTCTGGTCAATAAGAACTGTATTAAGGTTGGCTTTTAAAGCAGCTTTAGCGCAGGAAATACCGGCTGGGCCGGTACCGATAATTATTAAATCATGCATGGTAAATCTCTAGGTCTGTGATTATTTTAAAGCAAAAGTCTTATGCTTCTGAAGATACTTGATGATCCCCTGGCAATTGACTAATTCTTTTCTAAATTCATCCCAGGGTTTAAAAGTAATAGCTTCAGAAGATCCGGCTCTGGTAATAAGACCTTTGTCAAAGTTTATATTTATCTCATCGCTTTCGTTTAATTGCGAAGTATCAGCCTCAACAAGCGCCAATCCGATGTTAAAAGCATTACGATAAAAAATACGGGCAAAACTCTTGGCCACAACACAAAGCACCCCGGCCTCTTTTATTACCCAGGGAGCCTGTTCTCTCGATGAGCCCATGCCAAAGTTTTCTCCGGCTACAATTATGGATTTCTTAGGGATAAGCTCATTATAAAAACCAGGCCTCAGGTCTTCCATGAGATATTGGGCTAACTGGCTCATATCAGTGATCTTGAATTTGTAACGACCGGAAATAATCCAATCTGTATTTATATTATCTCCGAATTTAAAAACTCTTCCCTGATAAAGCATAACCTGGCTCCTAACAACCTAAAGCTGCTCAAACTCAACAACGCTTTTGACTTTTGTTAATGCGACTTCTTTGGTGATTATTCCTTTTTTATAAAGGGTCTTAAGGCATTTATCCATGGTCCGCATGCCGTGTTGCGCGCCCATTTGAAGCAAAGAAGGTATCTGGGCGATATCACCTTCTCTGATCAGATTCCTGATTCCCGGGGTAGAAACCATTACCTCTGTAGCCAATACCCTTCCTTTTCCGTCTGCCCGGCGAAGCAAAACCTGCGAAGTCACTCCCTGCAGACACTCTGCAAGCTGGATTATAACCTGGCGCTGCTGGTAAGGCGGGAAAACATCAATTATCCTTTGTATTGTCTGGGGGCAATCCGGAGTATGCAAAGTAGCCAAAACCAGGTGGCCGGTTTCTGCTGCGGTTAAAGTGGTAGCTATGGTATCTAAATCACGCATCTCTCCGACTACTATGACATCAGGATCCTGGCGTAAAACACGTTTTAGAGCTTCAGGAAACGAATGGGTATCAGAATACACTTCTCTTTGTTTTATAATGCTTTTTTTATTATTAAAAACAAACTCTATAGGGTCTTCGATAGTGACTATCATCTCGCTGCGGTGGGTATTTATGTATTCGACCATCGCCGCTAAGGTAGTACTTTTACCGGTACCTGTTGGGCCGGTGACCAGGACTAGTCCATTAGGCCTGTTCATGAAATCATAGACGACATCAGGTAGACCTAACTGTTCTATTGTCGGTATCCTCATAGGTACACGCCTGAAGGCTGCTTCAACACAGCCTTTCTGCAGATGCACGTTTATCCTGAACCTGTCCATATTAGGAATAGCAAAAGAAAAATCCAGTTCTTTATCGCGTTCAAAAATAGCTTTTTGTTCGTCATTAAGCATATTGTAGATTAAGGTCTTTGCGGTCTGCTGGGTCAAAGGAGGAAATTCAGTAAGAGTCAACTGTCCGTTTACCCTGATAACAGGAGGGTTCCCTACCGAAAGATGCAAATCGCTAGCTCTTTTGTCCTGGGTCAATTTAAGAAGGGAATTTAAATCAGTCATATTGGTATCCTCCTTAGATTATATACATTAAAATATCGGTTTAAAGCCTTAATATATAAATAACACCCAAGCTTTAAAAAATCAAGCATTTAAAGAAATTTCCTCGGGTCAGCAATCTCGCCTTTTATGGACGAGGCTGCAACCGTAGCCGGAGAAGCAAGATAAATAAAGCTGTTTGGGTTACCCATTCTTCCTTTAAAATTCCTGTTGGCTGTAGAGATAGTCACCTCTCCATCAGCAGGAACCCCTTGATGAGTCCCGACGCAAGGCCCGCAGCCAGCGGGAAGAATAACAGCTCCCGCCTCGATATAAGTCTTTATTAAGCCTTTTTGCAGAGCTTTCAGGAAAATACTTTGCGATGCCGGAGCAACCAGCAGCTTGACATCTTTGTGGACTTTCCTGCCCTTTAGTATCTTAGCAGCTATCTCCAGATCTTCGAGCCTTCCGTTGGTACATGTTCCAAGGAAAGCCTGATCTATTTTTATAGCCTTTAACTCCTCTACGTTAGCTCCGTTGTCAACGCTGTGGGGTTTAGAAATATAAGGAGTAAGTTTTGAAATGTCAAATTCCAGCACCTTCTCATAACAACAATCTTTATCAGCGTAAATGTATTTGCCTTTTTTAATCGCGTGTTTTTTTATGAAATCAAATGTCTTTTTATCGGCGGGGATCAATCCGCACTTTGCCCCGAATTCTATGGTCATGTTAGTTATGGTGCAGCGGGCATCAAAAGAAAGATCATCGATGACCTTTCCGTAAAACTCTATTGATTTATAAGTTGCTCCATTAGCTGAAAGCCTATGGATTATATAGAGTATTATATCCTTGCTGTAAACGCCTTTTGGCAGTTTTCCTTTGATTATTAGTTTATAGGTTTCGGGGATTTTAAACCAGTTTTTTCCGGTCATAAGTGTTACTGCCAAGTCAGTAGAACCAACACCAAAAGCTGCTGCAGAAAGCACTCCAGCAGTAGATGTATGCGAATCTGCCCCTAAAACCAAAGCTCCGGGAAAAGCAATACCCTCTTCAAGGACCAGCTGATGAGATATTCCGCAGCCAACGTCAAATAAACTGCTTTTACTAGTTTTAGAGAATGAACGCATACGTGAATGAACCTCTGAAACCCCCAGGTTAGGCGAGGGGCTGCTATGATCGATGAACATGGCATATTTGGAAGAGTCTTTCAGTTTTCTTTTGGCTTTACCAAGACTGTCTAAAACAAGAGAAGTCGTCCCGTCCTGGGAGAAACAAAAGTCTACCTTGCATATTCCCACATCCCCGGCCATCAGGCTGCGTCCGGCATGGCTGGAAAGTATTTTTTCTATTATTGTTTTCCCCATATAAAAAATTATTATTCCTGAAAAAAATTTTTGATTCGTTCGATGCCTTTGGTTATCTGCTCTTCACTGGTTGAAAAGCTTAAACGGATAAAACCATCTATGCCAAAAGCATCCGCTGGCACGCAAGAGACTAAATGGTTCTCAAGTAGTTTTGAAGCAAAATCAAAAGAATTGAGACCGGTCTTTCTTATGTCGCAAAACATATAGAAAGTACCTTGGGATTTGAATGGGGTTATTTTAGGACAAGCCGATAGACCATTAAAAAGCAGGTCTCGTCTTTTTTGAAAAATCCTTCTTGATTCCTCCACCCAGTCGGAATATTTAAAGGCAGCTACCGCCGCCTTTTGGGAAATAGCACAGGCACAGGAAGTAGTATGGTCTATCATCTTAGAAGCCTGGTTTATAATCTCTTCAGGCCCGGCAAGATAGCCGAGACGCCAGCCGGTCATGGAAAAAGCTTTGGAAAAACCATTTATGGTGATGGTCCTCTCAAACATATCCGGCAAAGCAGCAAAGCTGTAATGCTTGAGACCATCATATAGCAAAGCTTCATAAATCTCATCGCTTATAACATAAATACGGCGCTTTTTTACAATAGCGCTTATTGCTTTTAAATCTTCATAAGTATAAGTGATGCCCGTAGGATTACTGGGATAGTTGAGGATCAAAATTTTTGTTTTGTGGTTTATAGCCTTTTCCAGATGTAAAGGATTGATTTTGAAATTATCCTTTTCGTCAGCGGCAAGATAGCTTGCTTTTGCGCCAGCCAGCTTAACCATTTCAGGATAACTTACCCAGTATGGTGAAGGTATTATGACCTCTTGATTATCTTCTAAAAGTGTAGATAGTGCAACATAAACAGCGTATTTTGCCCCTGAAGTGACTATTACGCCTTCTGGTTTTAGAGGGATTTTGTTTTCAAGATTAAGCTTTTGGGCTATTGCTTCTCTTAAAGCCGGGACCCCGGCTGAAGGGGTATATTTGGTAAAACCATGGTTTATGGCCTTTATTGCTTCTTGTTTAATAAAATCAGGAGTGTCAAAATCAGGCTCGCCGGCAGCAAAATTTACCACATCTTTGCCTTCGCGGATTAGTTTTTTGGTAAGTGCGGTTATCTTTAAAGTCGCAGACTTTGACAAAGAAAGGACACGGGGATTTAAAGGCATATTTCAAAAAAGATAGAATATAAAAAAAATAGACAAGGCAGTCTTAAAGAAGGCCCCTGTAGCCTTCAGGCTGCTTACATACCAGAATAATCTGGCTAAACTAGTCGCGGTCTTTCTTAAAAATATTTTTTACTTTTGAAGCTATACCGGTCTTAGCTTTTCTGTCCTGCTTTGGCTGTTTTTCTTTGGTCTTTTCTTCGCTGGACTTTTGGGCTTTCTTGTCCTTAGCTTCTCTGTGCTTTTTTATCTTTTTCTCAATCTTAGTCAGCTCAAGCATAGACAATAAAGCACCATCGCCCTTTCGCCTTCCCATCCTTAGTACCCGGGTGTAGCCACCGCTATTTTGAGGATAACGGGGAGCTATAGCATCAAAAAGCTTACGGACAAGTGTCCGGTCGCCTAAAAGATCAAAAGCAAGGCGCCGGTCGCTAACCCTGCCGCGCTTACCCAAGGTTATCAATTTATCTACCTCAGCCCTTAGATATTTAGCCCGGGAAGCGGTAGTAACTATTCTTTCGTTTACAATCAATGCTTTCAGCAATGATTTGACCAAAGCTTTCCTTTGTGCGCGTGATCGTGAGAATTTTTCGCTTTTTTTTCTGTGCCTCATACCATTTGTAGTTTATTTTTGTCAATCTTCATGCCCAGGCCTAAACCCATAGTTTTCAATAAGGCTGAAACTTCATTTAATGACTTCTTTCCGAAATTTCTGTAAGCTAGTATTTCTGGCTCAGTCTTTACTACTAGATCGGAAAGGATCTTTATGTTAGCGTCTCTAAGGCAATTGCTGCTTCTGACCGATAGCTCAAGCTCAGAAACAGGTATTTTAAGTTTTTCGTATAAGCTTACTTCCTCCGGTGTCAACTCTTCAGTTTCTTCCTCGGGAAGATCTCCGAGAGTAAAGAAAAGTTCAAGATGTTTGCTCATTACTTTAGCTGCATAAATCAGGGCTTCTTTTGGCTCTATACTGGCATTAGTAAAAATTTCCAATATCAATTTATCATAATCGGTTCTCTTGCCGACGCGGGTATTCTCGACCTTAAATGCAACCTGCTTTACCGGAGTAAAAATTGAATCAATAGGAATAACTCCGATAGGCATTCCTTCGCGCTTATTTATCTCGGCTGTAACAAAACCCCTTCCTCTGCCTACTTCCATCTCCATATTAAACTGGATCTTCTTGGATGTTAGAGTAGCAATATGCAAATCGGGATTGATAACTTCTATGGTCTCGTCAGTTATTATATCCCTGGCTTTTATCTCTTTCTCTCCTTCTTCCTTTATGTGTATTTTTTTTGGCGCTCTGGAATAGGATCTTAAAATCAGATTCTTTATATTAAGTATTATCTCAGGTATATCCTCAAGCACCCCCTCAAGGGTTGAAAATTCATGGGAAACCCCGTCTATTTTAATCGAAGTCACAGCTGCTCCTTCTATCGAAGAAAGTAAAACTCTTCGCAAAACATTACCCAGGGTCACACCGTAGCCTCTCTCCAGGGGTTCAGCAATAATCTTTCCGTAATTAGGGCCGTATGTTTCCTGCTCTACCATTACGCGCTTGGGAAACTGAAAATCCCGCCATGTTATTCCCATTTTCTACCTCCTAAATCCGATTGACCCCGCAATGAGAACCAAGGATCACTTCTTAATTAAAAATTTATTTTGAATACAACTCTACTACTAGCTGTTCGTCTATCGGTATAACCAAATCTTCCTTTTCCGGCTCACGAACTATATCTATTTTGAAATTACTGTTGTCTATCTTCAGCCAGCCTGGAGAGCTCCTGTCTTTTGAATTAAGGTCTATATTGTCTTTTATAAACTGCTGGAACTTTCCCTTTGGCTTTACTTCTATGTTCTGGCCCTGACGCACTATATAAGAAGGTATATTCACCCTCTTGCCTGAAACAAAAACAAAACCATGAAGCACTATTTGACGGGCCTGTTCACGCGACGATGCGAACAAAGACCTGTAAACTACATTATCCAAGCGCTTCTCCAATAACCTGATGAGTGTTTTGCCGGTTACGCCCCTTGACCGGTTGGCTATGGTGAAAAATCTTCTAAACTGCCTTTCCAGCATGCCATACATATTTTTCAGTTTCTGTTTTTCTCTTAGCTGAAGGGCATAATTAGTCAATTTAGCTCTGCTAGGCATGGCTTTACCCGGCGGTTTGGGCCGTTTGGCAAAAGAACATTTTTCGGTTATACAACGGACCCCCTTAAGAAAAAGCTTCATATCAGCTCTTCTGCATAATTTACATTTCGCTTCTAAATATCTGGCCATTTTTCTTTCCTCTCGTTATTTTAAACTAGACTCTTCTTCTTTTCTTGGGCCTGCAGCCATTATGAGGCATAGGTGTTATATCTCTGACTTTTTTTACTGATAATCCTGCAGCCTGAAGGCTTCTTATCGCCGATTCTCTTCCCGGCCCCGGCCCTTTTACTAAAACTTCAAGCTCCTTCAAACCCAGTTCTTTCACATGTTTTGCCACGTTCATCGATGCTATCTGAGCAGCATAAGGTGTTGACTTTTTTGCTCCCTTGAAGCCGACTGTACCGGCTGAAGACCAAGCTAAAACATTTCCTTTTAAATCTGATATAGAAACCATTGTATTATTGAAGGTTGCCGTAATATGGGCTACCCCTATATTGGAAACTAACTGGACCTTTTTCTTTTTCTCTCTTCGTCTTTTCTTGGCCATGTATTCTCCTTTAAACTACTTCTTTATGCCTCCGACTCTTGGCCGGGGCCCTTTCCTTGTTCGTGAATTGCAACGTGTCCTCTGACCTCTTACTGGTAATCCTTTTTTATGTCTTGAACCGCGATAAGAACCTATATCTACCAGGCGTCTTATATTCTGGCTGGTTTCCCGGCGAAGCTCTCCTTCTACCCGGTAATTAGACTGAACAAGCGTGGTGATCCGGGCAATTTCCTCATCAGTTAAATCATTCGCTTTTCTTAAAGGGTCTATATTTGTTGAATTAAGAATATTCATGGCTTGGGCAGGGCCTATGCCGTAAATATATCTTAAAGCGATCTTGATTTGCTTATCCTTTGGTATATCTACACCGAACATTCTAGGCATTTTGTTCTCCTTATTTAGGTCATCAGTATAAAAAAACTAAATTTTTTATTATATATACTTTTTTATAATTTTATGCAATATGTGCTATCGACTATCGGCTACAGACCAATTCATCCTTGACGCTGTTTATGCTTGGGGTTTTTACAGATAACTCTCGTAACCCCTTTCCTCTTGATTATTTTACATTTATCGCAAATTCTCTTTACCGATGATCTCACTTTCATTTTTTCCTCGTGACTATTTTTGTCTGTAAGTTATCCTGCCCCTGCTTAGGTCATAAGGAGAAAGCTCTACTTTAACCTTATCACCCGGCAGTATCCTGATAAAATGCATGCGCATTTTCCCGGAAACATGAGCAAGAACGACATGATCATTATCCAATTTAACCCGGAACATGGCGTTTGGCAGAGCTTCCAGTATTTCTCCTTCAACTTCAATCAATTCTTCTTTTGCCATATATTTTTATTTCGTATATAAATAAAACGTCCTATAAGGTCATGATCACTGGGCCTTTGTCCGTTACAGCTACAGTATGCTCAAAATGAGCTGAAAGAGAATTATCCTTTGTTTTTGCTGTCCAGCCGTCTTCAAGTATGTCTATATCAAAATCTCCCGAAGAAACCATAGGCTCAATTGCAATAACCTGGCCGTTTATCAATTCCGGCCCCTGGCCCTTCTGCCCGAAATTAGGTATCTCTGGCGGAAGATGCAGCTGGCGGCCAATACCATGACCCACAAACTTTCTTATCACCGAATAGCCGTTTTTCTCGACAAAAGCCTGAATAGCAAAACCCAGATCTCCGACTTTTGCCCCGGGTTTAACTTTTTTTATCCCCTGATGCAGGGAATCAAGCGTAACTTTTACAAGCCTGCGGGCCTGCCGGGAAGCTTTTGGTAATATAAAAGTATAGGCTGTATCGACAAATAAACCTTTATATTTAATGCCCAAATCAACGCTTACTAGATCGCCTTCTCTAATTTTCCTTTCTGAAGGCACTCCATGGATTATTTCTTCGTTTATAGAAACACAGCAGGAAGCTTTATAACCCATAAAACCCTTAAATGCAGGCTCCATACCCGGATATTCACTTAAGGCATTATCAAAGAACTCTTCAATATTCCTGGTTGTTATGTCCGGCCTTATAAAAGTCTTTATCTTTTTTAAGATATCACTGGCTGCTTTTCCAGCGACTCTCATAGTCTTTAACTGCTCCTCAGTCAAAGGCTCAACCATATTTTTTCCTCCAAAGAATCAATGAACGGATCATTTAAGGACGTCTTTAATCCTTGAAAAAACTTCATCAATGCCGCCTCGGCCATCGACTATGATAAGCTTTTTTTTATTTTTATAATGCTTGAGGATTTTATTGCATTCTTCAATAAAAACTTCCCAGCGTTTTTTTATAACCAGAGGGTCATCATCTCCTCTGCCTCTCTTGAGCAAACGCTTGGTTATAGTATTCTCATCGATCTCAAGATAAATAAAAAAATCTAATTTCAGATTCTTCCTGGTCAGGATATCGTCTAATGTCTTGGCCTGATCAAGATTGCGCGGATAACCATCAAGGATGAAGCCGCCAGAAATTAAATTTTCCTCAATCACTTTGGAAACCAGTCCATCGGGGACAAGAAGCCCTTTTTGCATATATTCATGGACTTGCTTTCCTAGGTCGCTTGCCTTTGAAACCTCAAGTCTTAGTATATCTCCGAGCGATATACTTTTTAATTTAAGCTCTTTTGCTAACTTTAAAGCCTGCGTGCCTTTACCGGAACCAGGAGCACCGAATAAAATCATCTTTGTATCAGTTGCAACCATTACTTCCTTCCCTTTAATGCTCCGCCCTTGATAAAACCGTCATAATGACGTATCAGAAGCTGGCCTTCTATCTGTTTCATGGTATCTAATATAACTCCTACCATAATCAAAAGGGTAGTCCCTCCGAACAATGAAGCCAAGCCGCTTGAAGGAACTCTAAAAACTGACATAACTATATTGGGAAATATAGCTATTAAACTAATATAGACTGCCCCGATAAAGACAATCCTGGTTGCAACATAATCAAGATAATTTGCTGTTGGTCTTCCCGGGCGTATGCCAGGGATAAAGCCGCCGTATTTTTTTAGATTGTTGGATATCTCTAAAGGATTAAAAACCATTGCCGTATAAAAATACATAAAAAACATTATAAGACCAACATAAATTAAATTATACCAAAGGCCTCTTTCATTGATAATGTTCTGGACAAAGCCGATAAGGCCGAATTTTTTAGGTAAAAATGTAGCCATTGTTGCCGGAAAAAGCAAAACACTGCTGGCAAAGATAATAGCTATTACTCCCGACATATCGACTTTGATCGGTAAATACGTGCTCTGGCCTCCATAAATCTTTCTTCCGACTACTCTTCTGCCGTATTGTATAGGAATCCTTCTTTGAGCCTGACTGAATAAAACAACAGCCATTACCATCAAAAACCATAATCCAATAAGCATCAATATCTGAAAAGTGTCGATCTGGTGCTCATGGGCCCATAAATAATAAAGTTGGCGCACGCTCGAAGGAATTCGAGAAAGGATGCTTGCTGTTATGATGATTGATATGCCATTGCCTATGCCTCTTTCCTGTATCTGCTCGCCTAGCCACATTATAAAGACTGTTCCGGCTGTAAGAGTAAGTATGGTTATTACCGTAAATAGCGGCCCAGGATTAGGCACGATGACTGTATTGTCGAAATTACCCGGGTTTGAAAGCCAGAAAGATAAAAACATTCCTTGAATGGCGCACAAAGCAAATGTCAAATATCTGGTAATCTGATTTATTTTTTCATAGCCGGCTTTTCCTTCCTTAGCAATACGCTCAAGAGCCGGAACAACAGCGGTCAATAGCTGCATTATGATCGAAGATGATATGTAAGGCATTATACCTAAAGCAAAGATGCTAAGCCGGGTCAAAGCGCCGCCGGTAAAAAGGTTAACCATGCCAAGAAGGCCCTCACCCTGCCTCTGAGTAAGATCATTAAAATAATTAGTTAAAGCTGCTGTATCTATCCCGGCGGTTGGGATAAAACAACCGGCTCTGTAGACAAC
>JAFGHG010000081.1 GCA_016939345.1 Candidatus Omnitrophota bacterium | reverse complement strand
CCTAAGGATATAATACAGCCGCTGTATTAAGGCTTAAAAACATTCATATATTAAGGAGGACCCATGGATCTAACTATTCAAACTCTAAAAAAAGGCGACTCCGTATTCACCCTGGCTCTCAACGGCGAAATCAATTCTCAGACCCATCAGTTACTTGAAGACGAACTGAAAAAACTTATCAATGACCAGACAAAAGCGGTTTTTTTAGACATGAGCCGGATCAGTTACATAAGCAGTATAGGCGTAAAAACAGTCCTTTCGGCAAAAAAAGTCCTTAAGGAAAAAAATGCTAATTTTGCCATGGTAAACCTGCAGCCGGGAGTAAAAAAAGTTTTTGATGTCTTAAAGCTTCTGCCCATATTTGAAATATTCGACGAAATGCCTGAAGCCGACAAATATATAGACCAGATAATAAAAGAAGAGATGAACAAGCAGGCTGCATAGACAAATCATTAAACTGCCATGAAACCGCTTATAACTTTCTTGAATATCGAAGACAGCTGGGAGATCGAATACCTAAAAAACAGATTAAACGGCCATCATTATATAAAACACTTCAAAGAACCGGCTGAGCATGTAATTGAGCAGATAAAAGAAACGGAAATCCTTTCTATATTTGTCAACTCTAATGTCAATAAAAAAGTTATTGATTCCCTGCCAAATCTTAAACTCATAACCACACGTTCTACAGGCTTTGACCATATAGACCTGGATGCGGCAAGACAAAGAAACATATCTGTATCTAATGTGCCTACTTACGGAGAGAATACAGTTGCCGAACACACCTTTGCTCTTATCCTTGCTCTTGCACGAAACCTGAAAAAAGCCCAAAATAAAACAAGCAAAGGCGATTTTTCTATCAAAGACCTTATAGGTTTTGATCTTAAAGGTAAAACCATCGGAGTTATCGGTACCGGACATATAGGCCTTAGAGTAATTAAAATCGCTGTTGGTTTTAGCATGAATGTACTGGCCTTTGCACGCAGGCCTAATCAATTTTTAGCAGAAGTAATGGGTTTTAAATTCGCTGATCTTGATACTATTTTAAAAGAATCAGATATTATCACCTTGCATATACCACAAACAAAAGAAACCCGCCATCTTATAAACAAGGACAATATTAACCTGGTGAAAAAAGGAACTATTTTTATAAATACTTCAAGGGGCGGGCTGATCGATACTGATGTCCTTATCAAGGCCCTTGATGAAGGAATTTTTTCCGGAGCCGGACTTGATGTTTTGGAAAACGAAGATGTTATATTAAAAGATAAACAGCTACTTTTAAGCAAAAAAAAAGAGCTTTACAGCCCGGAAAAGTTAAAATTGATGCTTAAAAGCGGATTTCTTCTGCAAAGAGATAACGTGATATTCACTCCCCACAGTGCTTTCTATTCCAAGGAGGCTCTTCAGAGGATACTGGATACAACCATCCAGAATATCGAAAGCTTCAGCGAAGGCAGAACAATAAATAGCGTCTGTTAAAAGGAAGCTTTTAAGCTCCCATAACCATCATAATCCCTATTCCCAGAGCGAATAAAGAAAGTATTCTTTTGGCACTCTTAGATATGCCCATGACTTCCTTGGATATCTGTACCATCTTTTCCTCGCCAATGACAAATATCATAACTGCCTTAAGTACGGCGATTGTCCCAAGGAGGATATAAAACCCCTTCCAGAGACAAAACCTGGAGGCCAAGATAAAAATTAGGCCGAAAAACAAAGCAGCTGACCCGCCAAGAACCATTCTTTTATCCTTGAACCAAAACTGGATATACTGATCCATGGCTTTGGGCCTTAATAAAAAAACTATTGCCAGGCCTATATAGCAAATACCTAAAAGCTTCATTAAAATAACCATAGCTCCCCTCCTAAGATTGAAATAACCTTAAACTGCCTAAACAAAAAAAGGCCCCGTAATCCTGCAAAGGCAATCATCGATTTCGAATATTAACTTATCAGGCCTTTTCTATACTTACGCAATAAGCGGGCCGGAATCAATTTTCTTACCTTATATCCTGAGATCTGCATGCCAAAATATATTAATCAAAATTCTTCCCAATGCAATACATCTTCTAAATCTCTTTTATCCCTATCTATAGCTCCTTCAGCGGGATAACCTAAGGAAATAATACTTATAAGCTTATAGTCCTGTGGTGCTTTTAGGATTTTTAATATCTTATCAGCATAGGCTTTTTTGTCTCCGGCAATCCAGCAGCTACCAATACCAAGAGATGCTGCAGCCAGAAGGATGTTCTCAGTGGCCGCACAGCCATCTTCAAGGTAATATTTTGTATTTTTGCATAAGACAAACACGCCGGCTGAAGCAGAAGCCATAAATTTTCCATGATCAGTTATTGCAGCCAAAGCCTCTAGCCTTTCTCTTTGAGTCACAACAACAAATTCCCAGGGCTCTTCGCACCTGGCTGTGGGAGCCAGACGGCCGGCATCAATGATTTTTTTTATTTCTTCTTTATCTATAAGCTTTCTGCTGTAGCTTCTAACGCTGCGGCGTTTATTGATGGTCTCAAAAAAATCCATGGTTTCTCCTTTGTTTTATTTTAACAGATATTGACCGTAAGATATAGGCCTATCGGGATAAAAATTTTTTCCAGATACTCTCCAAGGCCTCTACTGCACATAAAGAGATCCTAATATCTACTATTGATGATACTTCACTCATATCAGGATTTATTTCGACAGTGAATTTATTTGAGGCCTTGGCCAGAAAAATAGGCTGCTGAATATAATGAAAAACACTGCTGGTTCCTATAGAAAAGTAAACGTCAAAGCCTAAGGCTAATTCCTTTTCAAGCCTCAGGACTTTATCGTGCGGCAGCGTCTCTTGAAAAAAAACAACGTCCGGACGGACATCCCCCCGGCATACAGGACATTTAGGAGGTATTTTAATCTGGCTGTAATCTTTAAGGGTCTTCTGCCAGCCGCAACCAAGGCAATACAAATTGTGCATATCACCATGGATATCTATTATATTTTTAGAAAGAGCCTGGCGGTGAAAACCATCGATGTTCTGTGTATATACAAGCACCCGCTCAAAATGATTTTCGAATTCCGCT
>JAFGHG010000080.1 GCA_016939345.1 Candidatus Omnitrophota bacterium | reverse complement strand
TTATAAAAGTTTTTGATTATGCTGCCGGCTTTAATGTCATAATCCGCAGCATCCTTTTAGCCATGGCTATCGGCCTGGGTTATTTTATCTACGGTTTGACTTTAGTTCTCTTGGTTGGCTTTACAAGGTGGATATTGCGTTTGAGGCTTAAAGAAGGAAGCCACAGGATATTATCTTTTGAAACTGCCAAATGGGCTTTTGTGAGTTCATTGTACTTATTGATTAATTTTACCTTTATTTATTTTATTCTTCTTACTCCTTTTGCCAATCTTCTCCAGAGTCTTTTAGGCGCAAAAATCGGTAAAAACGTGCAGATAAATTCTAAATTCGTATTTGATGCTACTTTGCTGGAGATAGGCGATAATTCAGTGATCGGCGGAGGAGCAGTTATTATCGGCCATCAGGTCCAGAGAGGGGTTTTAAGGCTGAAAAAAGTAAAAATCGGTAAAAACGTGACTATCGGCTCAAATGCTATTATTGCCCCGGGCTGTGAAATAGGTGACAACGCCATAATCGGAGCCGGAGCAGTATTGATGAAGAATACAAAAGTAGAGCCCCGCTCTATCTGGCACGGTGTCCCGGCCCAAAATACCAACTTGCACCCCCGGCGTGCAGGTAAGGTATGATATTAACTAAAGGAGGGAATTAATGCCAAAAAGGAAAATACCTTTAGTTGAAGATGAAACCTATCATATTATTTCAAAAAGTATTGCTGGATTCGTAATATTTAGGAATGAATCAGAATATGAAAGAATGAAACAACTAATTAAATATTATAAGCTCAATAATCCGCCATTGAGATTCTCAGCTTTTCTTGAAATAAAAAATAAAGAATTTTTTTATAAGAATTATTGCTCGAATAAGGATAATTTAGTTGAAATAATTTCTTACTGTTTAATGCCTACCCATATTCATCTGGTATTAAGACAGCTTCAGCATAATGGTATATCAACTTTTTTAAGCAACATCCTTAATAGTTATACAAAATATTTTAATGCAAAAACAAAAAGAAAAGGTCCTTTGTGGGAAAGTAGATTTAAAAATGTTTTTATTAAAACCGAGGAGCAAATATTACATGTTACAAGATATTTACATTTAAATCCCATTACTGCCTATCTGGCCAAAAAACCACAGGATTGGAATTATTCATCTTATAAAGAGTTTTTGGAAGAAATAGGTTCAGATGAAAAATTATGTGACTTTTCTAAAGTTATACAAATAAATTCAAAAGAATACATAAAATTTGTTGAATCTCAAATAGACTATCAGCGGAAACTTGCCGAATGCAAGAAGTTATTTATTGAATAGACCATACTTTCACCCCCGGCGTGCAAGTATGGTTAGATTAGCAAAAAGGGTTTTGACAATGAAAAAACAAGTTAATTTAGAAGATATAACCATTCTGGATTTACTTTATGTTCTTACGAAAAAGTACAACAAAAACACGGCCTTGCAGATAAAAGACAAGGAAGGCATAAAGGCAATAACTTATGATGAGCTGAGAGAAAGTTCTGTCGGGATTTCGTCATTTCTTATTGAAAATAAGGTGCAGCCTAAGACCCATATAGCTATCCTTACCGAAAACAGGCCTGAATGGGCAGTTGCTTTTTTTGGTATTATCTCAGCAGCTTGTGTAACCGTTCCGGTCGACGCAAAACTTTCAATAAAAGAAATACTTTTTATCCTCAACGATTCAAAATCAGAATGTCTTTTTCTTTCCGGAAAATTTCTTGAAAAAATATTACCGTATAGGTCACAGCTGCCTAATTTAAAACACATCATATCTTTTGACCGGCATTCCCATCAAGGAGTATTCTGCCCGGAAGACCTAAAATATAAGGAAGAAAAGGCCAGAAACAGGCCCCAAGATGTAAAGACCGACGATAGCGCTTTAATAGTCTACACATCGGGGACAACCGGTGTGGCAAAGGGTGTAGAGTTGACTTATAGAAATATTTTATTTGAAGCTTCTGTTTTATACGATCTTATAAGATTCAGTCCTGAAGATTCTTTTGTATCAATACTGCCTTTGAACCACATGCTAGAGATAACCGGAGGGCTTATTGCTCCTTTATACGGAGGCTCAACAGTAACTTATTGTCCCAGCTTAAAGCCGGCGCAGATTATTTCTTTGATGAGAGAGGTAAAAGCAACTGGCATGGTTTGTGTGCCTCTGGTTTTAAAGATGTTCTATAACGGCATTGTCAAAGAGATAGAGAAAAAGGGCCCGATAAAAAGGAATATATTTAAATTATTATTTAGTTTTTCGAAGTTTCTTCTAAATTTACGAATAAGAGCCGGTTCGGTTTTATTCAAAAAGATCCACAGCAAGTTCGGCAAAAATTTTAAATATTTTGTATGTGGAGGAGCACCTTTAGACATCGAACTTGAGAAAGATTTCGGCGCTTTGGGGTTTAGAATATTGCAGGGGTATGGTTTAACCGAAACTGCTCCGGTTGCCTGTGTCAATACGCTTAAAGATCACCGTTATGGTTCAGTGGGAAAGCCTGTGACCGGTGTTGAAATTAAATTACTTCAGAATTCGCAAGACAAACAGGAGGGCGAGATATTAATTAAAGGCCCTAATCTGATGAAGGGTTATTATAACAATCCTGAAAAGACCAGAGAGGCAATCAAAGACGGCTGGTATTATACCGGAGACCTGGGATATTTTGATAAGGATGGTTTTCTATATATTTGCGGCCGTTCAAAGAATTTAATTGTTCTTGGGGCAGGTAAAAAAGTTTTTCCTGAAGAAGTTGAGCAGGTGATGAGTGCTAGCCATTTGATAAGGGAGATCTGTGTTATAGGAAAAAAAGCAACCAGTGGTCTAAAGGAAGGCACCGAGGAGGTGTTTGCGGTGGTTGTGCCCGATGAGGACCGTTTTCCACAGGCTGACAGGAAAGATGAGGCGGCAATAAGGGATAAAATCAGTAAAGAACTGTCCCGCTTGAGTAATGATCTGGCAGAGTATAAAAAGATTTCTGATTTTATTATATACCGTCAGGAATTGCCTAAGACTTCTACCAGAAAGATTAAAAGAAAAGATGTGGTTAAGCTCATCGAGGAATCAAGCCTTCGGGGAGAGATCGATTTCAAGGGTGAAATATCAGACAAGACAGATTTTTTAGAAGACGAAATTTTTCAGGCTCTAAGAGATATCGTTGCCAGGGAGTCGGGCATAAACAGAGATAATATTAAAGCTTCCTCTTATCTGTCAAGCGATTTGGGAATTGATTCTTTACAGAAAGTCGAATTGTTGACTGCCATAGAAGATAGGTTGGGTATCTCAATATCTGAAGAGATGGCCTACGAAATTTCAACTTTTCAGGACCTGGTGCGCTTTGCCCGGGAATACAAGCAGGGAAGAAAAGATATTGAAGTTGACTGGGAAAGAGAAGCCACCATGCTTTTAAGAAAAAAGATATTATTTTTCCCTTCAAGGCTGTTGACTCTTGTTTTATTAAAGTTATTTATAAAAGTTTATTTTCGTCTGCAGGTCCAGGGTGCAGAAAACATCCCCAAAGATAAGTCTTTTATTATGGCAGCTAATCACTGCAGCCACCTTGATTTTCCTGTTCTTTTTAGCAGCCTCCCGCTCATTAAATCAGTAATGGTCATAGCTCCAGCAGCAGCTGATTATTTTTTTCAGAGAAAGTTTCTGAGAAGCCTTGTTGAAATTTCATTAAATATTTTTCCATTCCAAAGATTCGGAAATTTTGTCCAGAGTTTAAAACTATGCAAGGAGCTGCTTAAAAAAAACATCCCTCTTATTCTTTTTCCCGAAGGCACCCGTTCTGAGAGCGGCCAGATAAAAGAGTTCAGGCCGGGCGTAGGAGCCTTGTCCTGTGAGCTGAAAGTTCCGATAGTCCCTGTTTACATAAAGGGGACTAACAGGGCGTTGCCCAAAGGTAAGTTCTTCATAAAGCCATACAAAGTCCAGATAGTTTTTGGCCGGCCGCTGTATCCGGGAGAAGCCGGCGGTTATAAAGCTTATGAAGAGGTTACAGCCAGGCTTAAACAGGAGATCGTTAATCTTAAGCAGGAGGATGATTAGCATGGGTTTGTATCAAATGAAATTCTGGTTTCGTAACACTTTTAATAACTGGGCAAAGCTTTTCATCAGGGTAAATCCTGATCTGCTGAGTTTTCTGGCTGTGCTTATCGCTTTTATAACCGGCCTATGCATATATTATTGTCCTTATAATTGGGGTCTGCTTTTGGCAGCCTGCCTATTGATTGTTTTGCGCATGGTATTTAATACCTTAGACGGCATGATTGCTATTGCTCAGGGCAAGAAAAGCATGATCGGCGATGTTGTAAATGCTCTGCCTGACCGCTATTCTGATGTCTTTACTTTTTTGGGTCTTGCTTTGTGCCCTCTCACCTATAAGACTTTAGGTATGATAGGTATAGTTTCAATTTTGCTTGTTAGTTATTCGGGAATGCTTGCTAAAGCCGTGGGAGTCAGCTGGCAGACTCAAGGCCCTGCCGGCAAAGTGGATAGATTAGTGATTTTAGTCATAGGTTTGATATTACAATACATCTTTGTTATCAAGAATTTTAAGCCGCCTAAGCTTATTGGTTTTAATATGAGTATTTTTGACTGGCTGATGATCTGGTTTATTTTAGGGGCTCAGATAACTATTTTTAACCGGGTTAAGGGGATGCTTAGGGAAATAAGGAGAAAAGAAAATGCTTTATGATCAGATAGTTAAAAACACCTTAGTTATCTTGCTTTTTCTTTTTGGCTCAATTTTTGTATTGACTGTGATTTTTGACCGAAAAAAAAGGAGCAAAGAAAAGGTCAAAGGTTTAGGTGAGCTTTGGCTGCGTTATATTACTTTTTTATTTATTGCTCCGGCATTTCTAATTCCAGCCTACTTTGGAAGGCCGGTTTTTAATTTTCTAATTATGGGGATGGCAGCATTGTATTTGCGGGAATTTTTCCAATTAACCCAAACCTGGCAGCACAGGATTTATAGGTGGGAAGGCAGGATATTTGCCCTTATAGTCCTTCTGGGGACATTATTTGAGAATAAATTTGTTTTTTTCAGGATACCGGTGTTTGTTGTAATGTTTGTTTTGGCTACGCCTGTCTTCTTAAGAGAAGTCAAAGATTCGCTCAAGCACACTACCGCCACAATAGTGGGAATTTTATATTTCGGCTGGATGTTCAGCTATGCAGTATTTATTCGTGATAGCTTCGGCTTTGGCGGAATAATTTTTGTCTGTTTTCTGGTAACCATAAACGATCTGGCTGCTTTCTGGGTGGGTAAAGCCCTAGGCAAGAGAAAGCTGATACCTGAAATCAGTCCTAATAAGACAGTAGAAGGCGCTTTAGGAGGGATTGTCATCACAGCTATTTTTGCCTTGGTGTTTAAATATGCCCTGCCTCAATTTTCTTATTTAGTTTGTATATTTTTAGGAGTGGTCATCAGCTTAATCGGGCAGATGGGTGATTTGGTGTTGTCGGTGATAAAGCGCGATATGTGTGTTAAAGACTCAGGAAAGATCCTTCCCGGCCACGGCGGGGTCTTAGATAGATTTGACAGCTGGATATTCAGCTTGCCGCTGGTTTATTATCTTATGCACTGGCTAAAATAATAAGGAGGAAGAAGAGAATGTTTAAGAGATGTAGAATATTTATATATACCTTTATTATAAGAAGCGTCGGCAGGCTCAGCACCGGTATACGTATATGTTTGGAGTCAGGCCTAACCTCAGGGCGCATGCTTGATTATATCTATGAGAATAAACCTTCAGGAAGGCTCGGCATAGGAAAGATAATTGATAAGATTTATCTAAGGCATCCTGACTGGCAGGCAATAAGGATAAGAAAAGACAGCGTTAGCGGCTACATAACAGAAACCATATTGAATAATCGAAAAGAAAATTCACCTACAGCGATTTTAGATATAGCCGCCGGTTTTGCCAGGTATATTTTAGAAGCATTAGAGAAAGTCGGCCAGGAAAATACAGAGGTTATTTGTCTGGATACCAACCAGCAATACCCTAAAGAAGTAAAAGAAAGATTTCAAAAACGCGGGTTTCATATCCGCTATGAGAACAAAAGCGCTTTTGATAATGATTTTATCAAGTCACTGGTTTCGCCAAATTTGGTTATTTCTTCCGGGTTTTATGACTGGATAGTTGATGATAAGCCGGTTGAAGATTCGATTAAGATTGTGTATGAAATCTTGAGACCGGGCGGTTGTTTTGTGCTTACCGGACAGGGCAAGCATCCGGACCTTGAGTTGACCACCAAGGCCTTTATTGATTTCAAAAAAGAGCCTTTGAAGATGAAGATGAGACAACCTGAGGTTATCAAAAGCCTTTTAGAAAAAGCAGGATTCAAAAACATCAAGCATACCACTGATAAATGGGGTTATTACTATACAATCAAGGGGGAAAAATGAATCCAGTAGTAATATATGACTCATTTACCCATAATACCGAGAAGATTGCAAAAGCTATTTCTGGCTTTTTTGGCTGTCCAGTATTCAAAGCAGGCTCTTCTGATTTAAGCCTGGATTCTTATGATATTG